>NZ_JAYGHZ010000151.1:0-1994 GCF_034931285.1 Synechococcus sp. BA-120 BA3 | reverse complement strand
GGAACAGCACGCCGTGTTTGCGGCAGAGGGCGCCGATGGCGGCCAGGGGCTGCAGCACGCCGATTTCGTTGTTCGCCGCCATCACCGACAGCAGCAGGGTGTCGGGCCCCAGGGCCGCCGCCAGCCGCGGCGGATCGGGATGGCCGGCGAGGAACAGCACCGAGTCGGTGGGCAGGAACAGGGCGGCGACCAGGGTCTGGGGACTGCGCTCTCCCCCGTGGAAGTAGCGCCGGTCGCCCCAGCCGACCTCCAGGAACGGAGCGGCCTCAGCCCCGGGAGGCCCGAGCCGCCAGCCGGGGGGCTGCTGCACCACGATCGCGGTGTGGTGGCCCCAGTCCGCCACCAGCACCGTGTAGCTCCCCGCCGGGGGCTGGGGCAGCCGCACCCGGGGGGCGCGGGGCTCGGGCACCACGGCGGCCTGCAGCATGGGCCATGCCACCAGTTCCAGCAGGACCGGAAGAAACGGCATGGGGGCAGGGGGACTTGAACCCCCACAGCCTCGCGGCCTGCGGATTTTAAGTCCGCTGCGTCTACCAATTTCGCCATGCCCCCGCGGGGGGATCCTAGATTCGCCCCACTTCGCGACATCCCCGGTGGCCCTGAGCGGACCCCTGAACAGCCTGCCGCTCGACACCCTGCTGGTGATCGGCGCCTACCTGGCCCTGGCCGGCGCCTACCTGCTGGTGGTGCCCCTGGCCCTCTATTGGTGGATGCACAAGCGCTGGTACGTGATGGGCAAGATCGAACGCACCGCCATCTACGGGATGGTGTTCCTGTTCTTCCCGGGGCTGATCCTGTTCGCCCCCTTCCTCAACCTGCGCATGGCGGGCCAGGGCGAGGCCTGATCGGTGACCCGCGCACAGGCGATTCTGCTGGGGCTGGTGGTCTTCGCCATCGGCGGGGGTGGTTACTGGGTGTTCCGCTCCAGCGGCCTGGAGGGCTTCTCCCCCGGCATCGCCGCCTCGGCGCTGCTGATGCTGGTGGTGCTCGGCTGGACCGCCAGCTACCTGCTGCGGGTGGTGGGCGGCAAGATGACCTACATGGAGCAGCGGCGCCGCTACCGCGCCGCCTACGACGCCATCACCGACGACGAGCTGCAGCGCAAGTTCGAGGCCCTCAGCCCTGAGGAGCAGGAGAAGCTGCTGGCCGAGGTGGGGCAGCTGCAGGCCGATGCCGAGATGTGAGTGCCCCTGGCGGCCCACGGACGACCCCATAGGCTCAGGAACACCGTCCCGCCTTCCGGCCCGATGAGCGTCGCCGCCACCGCCGGCCCCAGCACCGCCCCCACCCTGATCCAGGAACGCTTCACCGCCCTGCGGGCCGCCGACCGCTGCGCCCTGATGCCCTTCCTGATGGCGGGCGATCCCGATCTCTCGGTCACCGCCGCCAGCCTGCTGGCCCTGCAGGCGGCCGGTGCCGACCTGATCGAGCTGGGCATCCCCTACAGCGATCCCCTGGCCGACGGCCCGGTGATTCAGGCCGCCGCCAGCCGGGCCCTGGCGTCAGGCACCACGCCCGGCCGGGTGCTGGACATGCTGGCCTCCCTGCGGGGCCAGCTGAGCGTGCCGGTGGTGCTGTTCACCTACAGCAACCCCCTGCTCAACCGGGGCATGGACAGCTTCTGCCGCGAGGCGGCCGCCGCCGGTGCCGCCGGACTGGTGGTGCCCGACCTGCCGCTGGAGGAGGCCCAGAAGCTCTCCGCCATCGCCGCCGGCCATGGCCTGGATCTGGTGCTGCTGGTGGCGCCCAACACCCCGGCCGAGCGCATGGCCCGCATCCATGCCGCCAGCCGCGGCTTCACCTACCTGGTGAGCGTCACCGGGGTGACGGGGGTGCGCACCAGCCTGGAGGACCGGGTGGGTCCGCTGGTGGGGCGGCTGCGGGAGCTGGGCCCCACACCGGTGGCCGTGGGCTTCGGCATCGCCACCGGCGAGCAGGCCCTCCAGGTGCGCCGCTGGGGCGCCGATGGCGCCATCGTGGGCAGCGCCCTGGTC
>NZ_JAYGHZ010000150.1:0-1998 GCF_034931285.1 Synechococcus sp. BA-120 BA3 | reverse complement strand
CCCCTGCTGAGCCGCCGGCTGGCCAGCGGCCCCGCCGTCGCTGGTGCCTGCCGCAGCGACAGCCCCCGGCTGCAGGAACCCTGCGAAGCGATGCTGGAGGCCCTGGGGGCGATCGGGGAGGCGCAGGCGGAGGTGCTGGAGGTGATCCGCCCCTTCACTGCCCACGACCGGCCGCTGGTCCGCAGCGCCGCCTGCCGCGCCCTGCTGCAGCTCACCGGGGAGACGGTCTGGGCGGACGAGCTGCTCGGACTGCTGCAGCATCCCCAGCTGCAGGTGCGCCGTGCCGCCCTGATGGATCTGGGGGCGGTGGGGTGGCGGCCCGCCCTGGAGCCGATCCGGCGCACCTTCGCCGAGAACAGCCTCAAGCTGATCGCCCTGCGGGGGCTCGTCGAGCAGGGCCGCGGCTCCGCCAGCGGGAGCGAGGCGGACAGCGATGATGAGGCCCTCCTGATGGCGATGGACGCCCTGCTGTGATGACGGCCGCAAGCGGAGATTCCCAGCGCGCGGCCGATCGGATCCGGGCCTTCGAGCAGGCCGGCAGTGCCGAGGAGCTCGTGGCGGCCACCCGCCGGCTGACCGACTGCGACGAGCCGCTGGCCACCGTGCCCCAGCTGGTGCAGGTGCTGGGGTTCAACAATCCCGGCGCCGCCGTCGCCGCCGTCGACGGGCTGATCGCCCTGGGCCCGGCCGCCGTGGGACCGTTGCTGGCCAATCTGGATGCCCACAACTACGGGGCCAGGGCCTGGGCCGTCCGGGCCCTGGCGGGCATCGGCGACCCGCGCGGGCTGGACGTGCTCGAGGACGCCCTGGCCACCGACGTCGGCCCCAGCGTGCGCCGGGCCGCCGCCAGGGGCCTCGGGGCCCTGCGGCTGGAAAGCCTCGCCGAGCAGGAGCGGCAAGGAATCCGCCAGCGCTGCCTGGAGGCCCTCGAAGAGGGCCGCAGCGACGGAGAGTGGGTCGTGCGCTACGCCGTAGCGGTGGGCTTCGAGGGCCTGGCCCTGCCGCTGGCGCCGCCCCATCCCCACCGCGAACGGGCCGTGGCCGGCCTCAGCCAGCTGCGGCAGCTGGAGCAGGAGGAGACTCTGGTGGTGCGCCTGCGGGCCGGCGTGGCCCTGAAGCGACTGGACAGCCGATGACCTCCCCTGATCCCACCGCCATCCTGTTCGTCTGTCTCGGCAACATCTGCCGCTCCCCGGCCGCCGAGGGGGTGTTCCTGCACCTGATCGCCCGCCAGGGGCTGGAGCAGGCCTTCACGGTCGACTCGGCCGGTACCGGTGACTGGCACGTGGGCCGCCCCGCCGACGCCCGCATGCGCAGCGCCGCCGCCCGTCGGGGCATCGTTCTGCCCAGCCGGGCGCGCCAGATCACCATGGACGACCTGGGCCGCTTCGACCACGTGCTGACGATGGACCGGCAGAACCTGGAGGCGGTGCGCGGGCTGGCCGGGAGGGGGGAGGCCGCCGCCCGCATCGGCCCGCTCACCCGTTACTGCCGCCGCTACAGCGTCGAGGAGGTGCCCGATCCCTACTACGGCGGCGAGGAGGGCTTCGATCGGGTGCTGGACCTGCTGGAGGACGCCTGCGGCGGCCTGCTGGAGGCCCTGAGGGCCGATCAGGGGGCCGGCTAGGGCTGTGCCTCCAAAGGGGAGGGGCCCGGCCAGGCGTCCTCCGGCACCCGCTCGCGGAACAGGTCGACCAGGCGCTGAATCACGGCGTCGATGGGCAGGCCGTCGGTGACCAGCTCCACGGCGTCGTTCGCCTGGCGCAGGGGGGCTTCGGCACGGCTGGAATCACGGTGATCCCGCTCGGCGATCTGGGCCTCCAGTTCCGCCAGGGCCGGCACCGCGAAGCCGCGCTGGGCCAGATCCGCCGCCCGGCGACGGGCCTGCTCCGCCACCGTGGCGGTGAGGAACACCTTGCACTCGGCCTCCGGGAAGACGGCGGTGCCGATGTCGCGCCCCTCCGCCACCAGGCCGCCGCGCCGGCCCATGGCCTGCTG
>NZ_JAYGHZ010000149.1:0-2011 GCF_034931285.1 Synechococcus sp. BA-120 BA3 | reverse complement strand
CCGCCAGCACCGCGGCCGCCACCGCCAGGGCGCCGAGCAGGAACGACTGGCCGGCGCTCTGCTGGGCCAGGGCCAGGCGCCGCAGCAGGCGGTCGGTTTCGCCGGCGCGGATCAGCACCTGCAGATCCCCCTGTTCGATGCGGGCCAGGCTCTCGTCCAGGCGCCGGGGGATCCCGAAGGCGCGGCTGCCCACCTCGGCCGCCTGGCGGGAGAGCTCGCTGAACAGTTCGTTGGGGCCGTTGCCGCTGGCGGTCATGAGGGGCAACAGGTAGGGACGGGCGATGGCCATGAGGCTAAAGCCCGGATCGAGGCTGCGGCCCACCCCCTCGAAGGTGGAGAGGGCCCGCATCACGAAGATCAGCTCGGGCGGCAGCCGGAACGGCTGGCCGTAGACGAGTTCGTAGAGGTCGCCGGAGAGCTTGTCGATGACGTTGGCGCTGAACGGTGGCGTGAGGGCTTCGGTGAGCATCACCCGCACCAGCCGCCGCACGGGCCCCTGGTCGATACCGGCGGCGATCAGGCCGGCCTGCTGCAGCTCGTCCACCAGGGAGGCGGCATCCCGGGCCGCCGCGGCCCGCACCATCCGTCCGAGCCGGCTGCGCAGCCGCTCGGAGATCTGACCCATCATGCCGAAGTCGTAGTAGATCAGCGCCCCGTCGCTGGCGACCGCGAGGTTGCCGGGATGGGGGTCGGCGTGGAAGAAGCCGAAGCGCACCAGCTGCTGCAGGTAGCTGGCCGCGCCCTTCTCGGCGACGGCCGCCGGATCGATGCCGGCGAGCACCAGGGCCTCGCGGTCGTTGACCTTGATGCCGGGCACGTAATCGAGGCAGAGCACCCGCCGGGAGCTCAGCTCCCAGATCACCGCCGGGATGCGGATGCCGGGGTCGTCGAGGAACTGCTGGCGGAAGCGGGCGGCGTGCTCCGCCTCGAGGCGGAAATCCAGCTCCCGCAGCAGCACCCGGCGGCACTCCTTGGCGATGCCCACCCAGTCGCGGCCGGCCCCCCAGCGGGGATGGCGCTGCACGGCGGCCGCCACCTGCTGGAGGACCTCCAGATCGAGGCGGAAGAGGCGTTCCAGCCCCGGCCGCTGCACCTTGAACACCACCTGACGGCCGCTGCGCAGGCTGGCGCGGTGCACCTGGGCCAGGCTCGCCGACCCCAGCGGCACCACCTCCAGATCGATGATCTCCGCGCGCCGCTCCCCCAGTTCCTGCTCCAGCAGGGACTCCACCACCGGAAAGGGGAAAGCGGGCACCCGGTCCTGCAGGTGGGCCAGCTCCTCCACCACGTCGGCGGGGAGGACGTCGGGGCGGGCCGAGAGCAGCTGGCCCAGCTTGATGAAGGCGGAACCGAGCTCAAGGAACTGGGCCGTGAGCCAGCGGGCCCGGCGGCGCTGGCGGGCGGCCTGGGCTTGCGGGGTGCGTCCGCCCGGGTAGGTCCAGGGGCGGGCGTCCCACCAGAGGCCGGCCAGCAGCTGAAGCACGAGGCGCCAGATGCGCAGCGAACGCCAGAGGCGGGACAGCAGGATCCCGGGGGCGGAGAGGGGCGCCATCAGGCCTGCCCCGGCGACCGCGGCGGACCATCGGGGGCGACGGGCATGCGGTCGAGGCGCTGGGAGAGCTCGGCCACCCTGGCCCGCAGGGCATCGATGCGCTCCTGGGGATCGTCGGAGGCGCGGCCGGCGGAGGCGGGAGCCCCGGCGCCGTGGTCGTTCTCGATCCGTTCCGCTTCCATCGTCACCTCCTCCCAGAACAGACTCAGCTCCTGCTGCACCCTGGCGGGGGCCTCCTGGGCGAGGGCCGCCAGGGTGGCGGCCGCATCGGCCAGACCGCTGCCGAGGCGGGCGGCCAGGCGGTTCATGGCCGCCTTGGCGAGGGACTGCGGCGCGCTCATGAGAAGGCCGGTGGTGTCACCGAACTGTGGCAGATCAGGGCTGGCCTGCGGGGGCCGGTGGGGGGCCCAGCGGCGGTGGGGGGATCGGCGCCGGGCCTGGCCCTTATACCCATCTCCG
>NZ_JAYGHZ010000148.1:0-2065 GCF_034931285.1 Synechococcus sp. BA-120 BA3 | reverse complement strand
CGCCTGCTGTTCAGCCATCCCCTGCTGGGGCCGGCGGGCAGTCTGCGCGCCCACCTCGGCAACAGCGGTGCCGCCGAGGCCCAAGGCGCCCTCGACACCGTCGCCGCCAGGGAACGGGAGTGGCGGACCGGCGAGGTGGAGCTGGCCGACCGGGTCCAGGAGGGCCTCGAAGCCCTGGGCTGGAGTGTGCAGCGACGCTTCTGGGAGGAAGCGCTCGAACTGCCCCTGGGCGACGCCGTGCTGGAGCGCTGGTTCGGCCGCCGGGCCAGCTACCGCGGGCACCTGGCCTCCGTGCTGCCGGCCGCCGGCCTGCGGCGGCTCGAAGCCCTGTTCCGGGAACGGCGCGGGGCGGCGCTGCCCCAGCCCCTGGGTCACACCCTCCTGCTGGCCCGGCACGGCACGGGACCATGAATCGGGGCCATGAAAAAAGCCCCGGCGAAGCCGGGGCAATGGGCATGGGGGGGGGAGTAGCTCCCCCCCGGTGGATCACCAGAGGCCGCGGACAGGCTGATCCATCATCGGAGCAGGAGCGGGGCCGGGGGTGTCGCGGACCATGGCGACGGGGTCGGCCATCTGGTTGGCCTGGATGCAGGCGGGCAGGAAGACGTACCAGGACAGCAGCGAAGTGCACTGGGCGGTGCCGGCCTGGCAGCGACCTTCGGCACAGATGTTCTGCGAACCGGTGTAGGTGTTGCAGAAATCAGCCAGACGGAAGTCGGTGGGCAGGGCCTTCATGATGCCGGCCGAGGAGATCGAGCCATCCTTGGCATCGGAGATGATCGCCGAACGCAGAGCCTGAACCGCATAGGTGTTCATGCTGTAGTACGGGAAGTAGCTGTTGGTGGCGTTCTTGAGGAACTTCACACCGGCGTCGGAGTAGAGGAAGCGGGATACCCCCACCAGATTGACCGAGTAGGTCTTGGTCATGCCCGACTTGACCTCGTCGGAGGTCCAGCCAGAGCGGGCCAGGCCGCCTTCCAGGCCACGGTCGGTGATGTCACCGGAGTCAAGGAAGGTGTCGAAGGCGGACTGGTGGGTGGACCACACGGCACCGCCAGTGTTCCAGCGGACGGGCAGATCGTTGTCCACGGCCGCGGAAGCGGGAAGCACGGAGGCCGTGACGGCCGTTCCCACAAAGAGACCGGCGAGAATTCTCTTGAACACGGGAGGGAATGTTGACTTCGTCATCAACCTAGGCATCGGAGGTGATTTTGCCTACATCCCCATGCCACTTTCTTTGCCTCTCCACACATAACGGAACGGCTTCCCCCCGGCCGGGGCCTGGCGTGTGGGACCGGGAGCCTGCGGAGGGACCCCTCGGCCCCGGCCAGGAGCATGCCCCTAGGGTGAAGTGGTTGTCATTCGCCCCAAGGTTCGACCCATGGCCCTGCAGGTGGGAGATCCAGCCCCCGACTTCACCCTCCCCGACCAGACCGGCGAAGCCGTGTCCCTCGCCGCGCTGCGGGGCCAGCGCGTGGTGATTTACTTCTATCCCAAGGACGACACGCCGGGCTGCACGAAGGAGGCCTGCAACTTCCGCGACCGCTGGAGCGCCTTCGAAACCCACGGCATCAAGGTGCTGGGCATCAGCAAGGACGGGGCGGCCAGCCACGGCAAGTTCGTCGCCAAGTACGACCTGCCCTTCACCCTGCTCACCGACGCCGAGCCCTGTCCGGTGGCCGAGGCCTACGGCAGCTACGGGCTGAAGAAGTTCATGGGCAAGGAGTACATGGGCATGATGCGGCACACCTTCGTCATCGACGCCGACGGCAAGCTGGAGCGCATCTATCTCAAGGTGAAGGCCGAGGAGATGGCCGATCAGATCCTCGAGGACCTGGGCCTGGCCTGAGCCTCCCCCGGCGAAACAGCTGGACGCAGGGCCACCAGGGCCTCCAGGCAGAGCTCGGGGTGGAGCGTCAGGACGTCACTCCCCAGCTCCGGCCACCGCCGCAGCAGCGGCAGCAGGGTCGGCCCGTCACCGCCGGTGAGCACGATCCGGCAGCGCGGCTCCTGCGCCCGGGCCTGGCGTCCCGCCTCCCGCACCGCGGCGGCCAGACCCTCCACC
>NZ_JAYGHZ010000147.1:0-2128 GCF_034931285.1 Synechococcus sp. BA-120 BA3 | reverse complement strand
GGGATCGGAGATGTGTATAGGCGCCATTGACTGGACCATGCCGCTCACGGTTCGCCGTTTGATGACGCTGACCTCCCCTTTGTCGAATACGGAGGTGGAGGCGGCTCTCGAGGCGGGCGGACCCCCTGCGCCGGCGGGACGCTGGCTCCTGCATCACCCGCTGGAGGGGCCGCTGGGGGCGGCGTTCCTGGCCCACCTGGAGGCCGTCACCGGTGGCCGCTGCCGCGCCACTCCATACAGTGCCCCCAATCCCGAGGATGCTCCGCTGCCCCAGCCTGGTACCGCCCTGCCCCTGGCCCTGGCGGCCAACCGGCTCACCGACGCCCTGCCGCCGTCGCTGGGCCTGCCGCTGCTGCAGCGCCCCCGGTTCCGGGCCGTGGTGCTGGAGGCCCTGATGGCACTGCCATGACGGAGCCATGACCGACGAGACCCTGGCCCTCCGCGTCGATGACGGCCCCGGGACCGTGTACCTGGTGGGGGCGGGCCCGGGGGATCCGGACCTGCTGACCCTGCGGGCCCACCGGCTGCTGCAGCAGTGCGACGCCCTCGTCTACGACTCTCTGGTGCCCACCGCCCTGCTGGATCTGGTGCCAGAGGGTTGCGAGCGCCATTTCGTGGGCAAGCGCCGCGGCCACCATTCGGTGCCCCAGCCCAGCACCAACGCGGTGCTGCGCGAGCTGGCCGGCCGCCGTCGCCTGATCGTCCGCCTCAAGGGGGGCGATCCGTTCCTGTTCGGCCGCGGCGGTGAGGAGGCGGCGCACCTGGCGGCCCACGGGATCCCGGTGCAGGTGGTGCCGGGGGTGACGGCCGGCATCGCCGCCCCCGCCTATGCCGGCATTCCGGTGACCCACCGGCGGGCCGGATCCAGCGTCACCTTCGTGACCGGCCACGAGGAGATCGACAAGCGCCGTCCTGGCGTCGATTGGCGCGGCCTGGCCCGCAGCAGCGATGGCCTGGTGATCTACATGGGGTTGCACAACCTGCGCCACATCGTCGCGGAGCTGGTGGCGGGCGGACTGGCCCCCAGCACCCCCGCCGCCGTGATCCAGCAGGGCACCGTGCGGGGCCAGCGGCAGCTGGTGGCCACCCTGGAGGTGCTCGCCGACCGGGTGGAGGCTGAGGCCTTCGCCTCCCCCTCGATCGTGGTGGTGGGGGCCGTGGTGCAGGAGCGGGTGCCGTCCTGCGCCCCGTCGCCGGCCGATGTGGCGATGCCGATACCCTTCTGAGGCCGCCGACTGCGCCGCCGATGGCCACCCCCCTGCTCCGGCGCGCAGCGGCGGCGACCCTGCTGGCCGGACCTCTGCTCGTCGGCGCCCTGGTGGCCGCGGCGGGCGGACGGGAGGGCAGGGCCAGGGCGGCGGCCCCACCGCTGCTGGTGAGTGCGGCGGCCAGCCTTTCGGGGCCGCTGCAGGCCCTGGCCGTTCCCTTCGCCAGGGGCCAGGGGGCGGCGCCGCCCCGGTTCAACTTCGGCGCCTCCGGGCTGCTGGGTCAGCAGATCCAGCAGGGGGCGCCGGCGGATGTGTTCCTCTCCGCCGGCGTCCGGCCGATGGACAGCCTGGAGCAGGCGGGTCTGTTGCTGGCGGGCAGCCGCCGGGATGTGCTCGGTAACCGGTTGGTGCTGGTGGTGCCGGCCCGTACGCCACGGCGCCCCCTGGACATCGCGGGACTGGCGGGCCCCGGGGTGCGGCGCATCGCCATCGGTGACGGCACCGTGCCGGCCGGCGACTACGCCCGCCAGGTGCTGAACCATTTCGGCCTGAGCGCGGCCGTGGCCCCGAAGCTGGTGCCCCTGGGGTCGGTGCGGGCCGTGGCCCGGGCGGTGGCCGACGGCAACGTGGACGCCGGTTTCGTGTACCGCAGCGATGCGGTGCAGCTGGCGGGCCTGCGGGTGGTGGCCACCGCCCCGCTCGCCAGCCACGCCCCGATCCGCACCAGCGGTGCGGTGCTGCGCAGCAGTCGCCAGCCCCGGCTGGCCCTGGCCTACCTGCGGTCCCTGGGAACCGCCGCTGCCCTGGCCCGGTTCCGACAGGACGGCTTCGAGCCCTTGCCCCAGCGGGTCCCCTGATGGAGGCCGCCCCGGGCCTGTCGCCCCTGGTGCTGTCGCTGCGCAGCGCCACCCTGGCGGTGC
>NZ_JAYGHZ010000146.1:0-2146 GCF_034931285.1 Synechococcus sp. BA-120 BA3 | reverse complement strand
GACTCCTCGGCGGCAGCGTCAGGTGTGTGTACGAGACAGGCCCTGCAGCAGCCGGTCGGTGGCGGTGCGGATGGCTTCCCGGTCACCGGCACCGCGCTCCACCGGGTAGGCGCCGCAGGCCCGGATGATCGGGCCCAGCAGGGGCACCCGGAACAGCTCTGCCTTGGCCATGAAGGCCACCGGCCGGCCGAGGGCGTGTCCCAGCAGCGGCGGGTCCAGGTGGGAGCCGTGGTTGGCCACCACCACCACGGCTCCCTCCAGGGGCACGTGGTCGTTGCCGGTGGTCCGGCCCCGGAACAGCACCCGGAACACGGGGAACACCAGCAGGTAGCTGATCAGCCGGTAGGTGAGGCTCGGCTTCGGCGTGCTCAGCAGGGCGGGGGGATCGGCCGGGGGCCGGCGGCGGCGTCTCACTGGCCCAGGTCGGTGGCGGTGGCGATCTGGGCGGTGCCGAGCCCGGGGCAGCTGCGCTTGATCAGGCCGGAGAGCACGTTGCCCGGACCGATCTCCACGGCGGTGCTGATCCCCTCGGCCTGCAGCCGGTCCATGGTCTCCCGCCAGCGCACACCCTGGGTCATCTGCCGCCGCAGCCGCTCCTTGAGCACGGTGGCGTCGGTCTCGGGCCGGGGATCGGCGTTGCTGAGCACGGGGATCCGGGCGTCGGCGAAGGGCACCGCCTCCAGTTCGGCGGCGAAGGCCTCGGCGGCGGCGGCCATGAAGGGGGAATGGAAGGCGCCGGACACCGCCAGGGGGATGGCCCGCTTGCAGCGCACCGTGGCCGCGATACTCGCCACTGCCTCCGGGGTGCCGGAGAGCACCACCTGGGCGGCGCTGTTGTCGTTGGCGATGACCACCCCTTCGGTGGTGGCCACCGCCTGCTCGAGCTCGTCCCGGTCGAAGCCCATCACGGCGGTCATGGCGCCGCCGCCGGCGGCGGCCATCAGCTCGCTGCGGCGGCGCATCAGGCCCAGGCCGGTCTCGGCGTCAAAGACACCGGCGGCGTAGAGCGCCACCAGCTCGCCAAGGCTGTGGCCCGCCACCAACAGGGCGTTGCGGCCCTGCCGATGCAGTTCATCCACCAGCAGGCTTTCCACCACGAACAGGGCCGGCTGGGTGTTGCGGGTGTCGTTGAGGTCGCCATCGGCACAAATGGCCAGCAGGTCGCGGCCGAGCAGCGCCGAGGCCCGATCGAAGCGCTCCCGGGCTCCCGGCAGGTCGATCACCCCGTCGGCCATTCCCGACTTCTGCGAACCCTGTCCCGGAAACACCCAGGCGATGGCCATGCAAGCCTCCCGTGCAACGGCAGGAGATTAGGGCTCGGCTGGCGGGCGCCCGGGACCGCTCCAGCGGAAGAGGGCCGCGCCCCAGCTGAGGCCGGCGCCGAAGCCGCTGCTGGCGATCAGGTCGCCGGCGCCGACCCGTCCATCGCGGACGGCTTCGTCGAGCATCAGCGGGATCGTGGCGGCGGAGGTGTTGCCATAGGCCGAGAGGTTGCTGAGCACCCGCTCGGCGGGCATGGCGAAGCGGTCGGCCACCGCGTCGAGGATGCGCTGGTTGGCCTGGTGCAGCAGCAGCCAGTCCACGTCGGCGGCGGCGGTGCCCGTGGCCTCCAGCAGCTCCGCCAGCACGGCGGGCACTTCGCGCACGGCGAACTTGTAGACCTCCTGGCCGTTCATGTGGATCGGCGCGAAGCCCCCCACCTGGGAGGAGAGATCCCCCACCAGGTGCTGGTGCTCGGCCACCTGGGCCAGGGTGAGGCAGGCGTTGCGGCTGCCGTCCGAGCGCATGCGGAAACCCACCAGGCCGTCGCCTGTGGGTTCGCAGGCCTCCACGGCCAGGGCACCGGCCCCGTCGCCGAACAGCACGCAGGTGCGGCGGTCGTCCCAGTCGAGCCAGCGGCTCAGCTGGTCGGCGCCGATCACCAGCACCCGCCGCATCGTGCCGCCGCGGATGTACTGGGCCGCCGTGATCAGGGCGAACAGGAAGCCGCTGCAGGCCGCCGTGAGATCGAAGGCCACCGCCCGGTGGGCCCCCAGGGCCGCCTGCACCCGCGGGGCGGTGCCGAACAGGTCGTCGGGGCTGGAGGTGGCCAGCAGGATCAGATCCACCTGCTCGGGGGCCCAGCCCGCGTGGGCCAGGGCCGCCC
>NZ_JAYGHZ010000145.1:0-2151 GCF_034931285.1 Synechococcus sp. BA-120 BA3 | reverse complement strand
GTAGAAGGGGCGGCCCCGCCCCGCCGCGGCCTACAGCCTCGGGCTGGAGCTCACCGGCGACGCCACCATCGCGGAGCTCAACCAGACCTGGCGCCAGCACAGCGGCCCCACCGACGTGCTGGCCTTCGCCGCCCAGGAGGAGGCGCCACCGGCCCCGGCGGGGGCGGAGCCGGACTGGCTGGAGCTGGGCGACATCGTCATCTCCCTCGACACGGCCCGGCGGCAGGCCGAGGCGGCAGGCCACGACCTGAGGGAGGAACTGCTGTTCCTGGCCAGCCACGGCCTGCTGCACCTGCTGGGCTGGGATCACCCCGATGAGGGCAGCCTGGAGGCGATGCTGGCCCGGCAGAGCGCCCTGCTGGCGGCGTCCCCCTCCTGACAGGGGCTGTTCCCAGCGGCCATCGGCGGTAGGGTGCCGCTTGTCCCTCCAACGGCGGTGCGATGCCGATGCTCGTTCCCGAGGAACATCCGCCGGCCCTCCGCGAAGTGACCAGCGACGTGAGCAGCGACGTGCATCGCCGCGGCAGGCGCCTGCGGGTGGGGGCGTGGAAGGTGGCCGGCGACCTGCCGGCGAGCTTCCGCTACGCCGCCCAGGGGCTGGCCTACGGCTTCGCCAGCCAGCGCAACTTCCGCATCCACGTGTTCACCGGTGTGGTGGTGTTCGGCCTGGGGCTGTGGCTGCGCCTGGCTGCCGACCGCCTGGCCGTGCTGGTGCTCACGGTGGCGGCGGTGCTGGTGCTGGAGCTGCTCAACACCGCTACCGAGGCCGTGGTGGATCTGGCCATCGGCCGCCAGTTCCACCCCCTGGCCCGCATCGCCAAGGACTGCGCCGCCGCCGCCGTGCTCGTCGCCGCCCTCTCGTCGCTGCTGATCGCCCTGCTGCTGCTCGTGCCCCCCCTGCTGATCCGCCTCGGCGTCTAGACCATCCCCATGCTCCTGGTCCTCGACAACTACGACAGCTTCACCTTCAACCTGGTCCAGTACCTGGGTGAACTGGCCGCCGACCACCCCCTGGCCGCCGAGGTGCGGGTGGAGCGCAACGACGCCCTCGACCTGGAGCAGATCCGGGCCCTCGACCCGGCGGCGATCCTGATCTCCCCGGGCCCCGGCGACCCGGACCAGGCCGGGGTCTGCCTGGAGGTGCTTCGTGAGCTGGGGCCCACCGTGCCGGTGCTGGGGGTGTGCCTGGGTCACCAGTGCCTGGCCCAGGTGTTCGGCGGGCGGGTGGTGCGGGCCGGCGAGCTGATGCACGGCAAGACCTCACCGGTCCACCACCGGGGCGCCGGGGTGTTCGAAGGCCTGCCCGAGCCCCTCACCGCCACCCGCTACCACAGCCTGATCGCCGAGCGGGACACCCTGCCCGACTGCCTGGAGATCACCGCCTGGCTGGAGGACGGCACGATCATGGGCCTGCAGCACCGGGAGCATCCCCACCTGCAGGGGGTGCAGTTCCACCCGGAGAGCGTGCTCACCCAGGCCGGTCACCAGCTGCTGGCCAATTTCCTGCGCCAGGCCTCCCACTGCTAGTTTCGCGCCACATCCCGGGCCCGGTGGGGCCAGACGCGACTCCATGGTTGACCCCACCAGCCGGTCCGCGACAGCGCTGACCGGATCCCCGACCGCGTTGCGCAGGCCCACCACCACGGCCCTGCGCCTGGGGGCGGGCCTGGCCCTGGCGGCCGGACTCACCCTGCCGCTGCCGGCCCTGGCCCAGAAGGGCGGCGGCGTCTCGATCACCCACCTGGGACACAGCGCCGTGCTGATCCAGGGGGGGGGCGCCCGGGTGCTGGTCAACCCGTTCCAGGCCGTGGGCTGCGCCGCCGGCCTGCCCGTGCCCCGCGTCAGCGCCGATGTGATCCTGGCCAGCAGCCTGCTCAAGGATGAGGGCGCCCAGGTGGCCAGCGGCAAGTTCCTGGTGAAGCCGGGCTCCTACCGACTCGCCGGCCTGCAGATCGAGGGCATCGCCGTGCCCCACGACCGGGTGGGCGGCCGCCGGTTCGGCAGGTCCACGCTCTGGCGCTGGCGCCAGGGTGGCCTCGACATCGCCCACCTCGGCGGCACCGCCGGCCCCCTCGCCCCCGCCGACCGGGTGCTGCTGGGACGCCCGGATGTGCTGATCATCGGCGTGGGCGGCGGCGGCAAGGTCTACAC
>NZ_JAYGHZ010000144.1:0-2167 GCF_034931285.1 Synechococcus sp. BA-120 BA3 | reverse complement strand
ATGGCTTCGACCAGATCGGGTTCGGCATGGGCGAAGCGTTCGGTGGTCGCGAGTTCCTCAATCCCGGCATTGACGCGGATGGCGAGCAATTGGTCGGCGATCGGCTTCGCCAACAGTCCCGATCTGCAGGCCCGCCGCGAGGCGGTGGCGGCGTCCCTGGCCGAGCTGCAGAGCCAGCTGGGCACCTACTGGCCGCGCATCTCCGCCTATGCCGCCGGCGGCACCGACCAGACGAGCACCAGCTTCTTTTCCCCCACCGGCACCGGGACCCTGTTCCCCCCCACCAGCCCTTTCTTCATCCCCCCCGGCGGCAGGGGCTCCTTCAACACCAACGCGAACGGGGTGAGCGGCGGCCTGGAGCTGCGCTACGCGCTGCTGGACTTCGCCCGCACTCCGAAGGCCCGAGCCGCCCTGGCGCGGCTGCGCGGCAGCCGCATGGACTACGCCGATGGGCTGCGGCGGCTGCAGCTGACGCTGAGCGAGAGCTACTACCAGCTTCAGCGGGCCGACCAGCTGGTGCGCATCCGGGAGGCCGTGGTGCGCAACGATCTGCTGATCCTGCAGGACAGCCTGGATCTCAAGCAGGCCGGGCTGGTTCCCCGGCTCGACGTGCTGCGGCGGCAGGCGATCGAAGCCGACGGCCAGGAGCTGCTGATCGCGGCCCTGGCGGAACGGGCGGTCGCCCGCCGCCGGCTGGCGGCCCTGCTCAACCTGCCGCCCCAGCTGACCCCCACCGCCAGCGACCCGATCCGCCTGCAGCCGCGCTGGCCCCTCGACCTGGAGGCCAGCCTGCTGGCCTCCTACCGGGACAACCCGGAACTGGAAGCCCTCCTGGCCACCCGCGAGGCGCTGCTGCGCCAGAAGGATGCGGTCGCCGCCGAGCTGCTGCCGAAGCTGTCGCTGTTCGCCAGCGCCGGCGCCGGTGCCAGCAATGCCAACAACTGGAACGTGCGCGTCGCGGACGGCGGCTGCTGCGGCAGCACGGTGCCCACCTCCCTCAACACCTATGGCAGCGACTGGTCGGTGGGTCTGGCGGTGAGCTGGCTGCTCTTCGACGCCGGCACCACCCGGGGCCAGGCCCGGGCCCTGGCCCGCCGCGGTGCGGCGGTGGCCCAGCAGTACGCCGCCCAGCGCAACGACATCCGGCTGCGGATCGAGCAGGCCTTCCTGGGCCACGAGGCCAGCCTGGCGCGGCTGGTGGCCGCCAGGCGGGGGGTGGCGGCGAGCCTGGAGGCCTTCCGGGACGCCCGGCTGCGCTACCAGGCGGGGCTGAGCAGCGAGCTGGATCTCTCCAATACCCAGGAGCGGCTGATCGGCAGCCTGGTCCAGCGGCTGGAGGCCACCGTGAACGTGAACATCACCTACGCCCAGCTGCTGCGCGAACTGCTGCCCATGCCCACGGATCCGGACGCTGCGGTGCCGGCCCGCCTGCAGTGGACACCATGACGATCTCCCCTGAAGCGATCGATGCCGCCGACGCCCGGCGCGACGGCAGCCTGCGCCTGGGGCAGGTGGTCGCCCTGCTGCTGGCGGCGCTGCCGCTGCTGCTGCTGCTGCAGCCCTACCAGTGGCTCTCGGCCCTGGGGTTCCGCCTGCAGCAGGCCTGGCCCCTGGGCGGGGAAGGGGGCATCCCCGGCGGCAGCCTGCTGCTCGTCTTCGCCGGCACGGCGCTGCTGACCCTGCTGGCGAACGGCCCCCTCAAGGGCGGCCGCGGCGGCGGACTGACCGGGGTGCTGGCCCTGCAGCTGGAGCGGGTGCGGCAGGGTCCCGCCCGCACGGCAGCCCTCGAATCCCTGGATCTCAGGCGCCAGCTGGCCCGGCTGCCGCTGTTGCTGCTCACCCACGGCGCCAGCCTGACGGTGGGGCTGGAATCCCCCTCCGCCTCCCTGGGGGCGAGCGTGCTGCTGGCGCTGCGGCAGAGGCTGGCGCCCCTGAGGCGCCTGCCCCTGCCGGTGCTGCTGGCGACCGGCGCCGGGGCGGGCCTGGGCATTGCCTTCAACTCCGTCCTGCTGGGGGTCACCTATGCCGTCGAGGAACTCTGCCGGCGGCGCTCGGCGGCCCTGATCAACGGAACGCTGCTGATCACGGGGGCGGGCGTCATGGTCGGGGTCGCCACCGGCCTCTGGGGCAGCACCCCGGATGCGGCCCCCGCCCACCACGCCGGCGT
>NZ_JAYGHZ010000143.1:0-2171 GCF_034931285.1 Synechococcus sp. BA-120 BA3 | reverse complement strand
GGCGGTGGTGCTGATCTATCCCCTGATCGGCATGGTGGTGCGGCTCGGGGTCCAGGCCCGGCAGCGCCGGGTGGAGAAGGCCAAGCTGCCGCCCACCACCGGCCGCGACCACGCCGACCTGGGCCAGGCGCTTTCGGCGGGCGGGGGGCTGGTGGGGGTGGTGGGCTCGGTAGGTCGTCCCGCATCGGCGATCTTCCAGATGGGGGGCAGCTCCACCAGCGTCAGCGTCGGCGAGGCGATCGGATCCAGCGGCTGGCGCCTTCGCTCCGCCGACGGCGACACCGCCATGATCGAACGGGGCGGCGAGGTGCGGCGCATCTCGATCAGCAACGGCTACTGACCTGCTCCCCGGCCCGCCATGAACCAACCCACCGGCGGCCTGCTGCCGTCCCCTGCGTGCCTGTGGCAGGCGAGTGCCGCCGAGCGCCCGCAGCCTCCGGCCGGTGGTGAGCTCAGCGGCCCCTGGACGCTGCTGCTGCTCGGGGACGGCAGCCCGACACGCCATCTGCAGCTGCTCACCGGCCATCCGGTGGAGGTGGAGCTGATCGCCATGGCTTCCGAAGCGGGTGTCTCCGCCGGCGCGCCGGCGGAGGTGGCCCAGCTGGCCGAGCCGCTGCTGCGGCGCCAGGTGTGGCTCACCTGCGGGCCCCAGACCCTGGGCTGGGCCGAGAGCTGGTGGAACCAGGCCGAGGCGGAGGCCCATCTGCAGGATCGCCGGCTGCCGATCTGGCGCAGCCTCTCGGCGGGCCGGGCGGAGCTGTACCGCGAGGTGGATGGCCTGGGCCAGGTGCAGGAACCCTGGCTCCAGGAGCGCTTCGGCCACGCGGGACCCTTCTGGAGCCGGCATTACCGCTTCTTTCGCCACGGACGGGCGCTCACCGTGATCCGGGAGGTGTTCTCCCCGGCGCTGGAGCGCTGGCTGGGGCCGGCCCAAAGCGGAACTGTTCGTAAAGACTCATCAATTCGGTAACACCGTGTGGCGGTTTGCTGTTGACGAATTGACGCTCGAACGTCGCTGGCCAGGATTCGGATACTTGAATCCGCCCCATGGCCAACCGCCACAGCGCCCAGACCCCGCCGGGAGGGGACTGGCTCACCCTCACCGAACTGGGCCGCCGCTACGGCGTCTCCGCCGTCCACACTGGAAAACTGCTGGTGGCCTCCGGGCTGCGCCGCAGCAGCGGCGAACCCACCGCCGAAGCCCTGACCGCCGGCCTGGCCATGCGTCCCCAGCCGGGCCATCACCACTCCAGCCTCTGGCTGCACCAGGGCTGTGCCCCCCATCTCGAGCGACTGGGGCTGGTGCCCCAGGCCCAGCGCACGATGGTGAGCCTGTGGGCCGATCTGCTCAGCGCCCTGCAGAACGGCTCCCCCTCGATCAGCATCTCGGCCGAGGAGATGGCCGTGGACGTCCCCCGCGACCTGGTGAAGCCGGTGAACAGGGAACTGCGCCAGCGGGGCTGCAGCTTCCGGGTCAACCCGAAGCTCAGGACAGCCGCAGGGCCTGGGCCTGCTTGCTCGCCTGCTCGAGCATCTGACGCAGCCGGTCCTCGTCGGTATGGCTGAGGTTGGTGCGCAGCAGCTTGGCGTGGGGCGCATGAACCCGCAGCCGCTCGATCAGCCGGTCGGGGGTGGCATCACGCAGCAGCAGGCAGAGGGCCGCACTGCCGGGGGGAAGGGTCTGGCCCACCTCCCGCATGAAGTTGTCGTTGATGCCCAGATCCGACAGGGAACCTGAAGCGGCCCCCAGGCCGGCACCAACGGCGGCCCCGAGCAGGGGATTGAGGAACAGCAGGCCAACGAGGGTGCCCCAGAAGCCACCGCCGAGGGCACCGGCCTTGGTGAGATTGAGCGACTGGTGCAGGCGCACCTTGCCGTCGGGTTCGGCCTCGACGACCACCGCGTCCTCGAGGGCGATCAGTTCCTCCTTCTGGATCTCCACCAACTGGCGACGCACCTCGTCGGCCTCCGCCACGGACGGAAATCCAACCACCACCAGGCTGCTCATGGCCGACGTCCTTTCGAGTACAACGCCAGTCCTAACCCACTTCCCGCCGAAAAGGAGGTGTCCCCGGTTCAGCCACGGCGTCGGCTGGAGCGGGGCAGCGGCCGGCCGGAGGCCGGGGGCGTGACGGCCGGCTCCGGCACGTAATCGCCGCCGGTGACCACCT
>NZ_JAYGHZ010000142.1:0-2181 GCF_034931285.1 Synechococcus sp. BA-120 BA3 | reverse complement strand
GCGCCAGCCAGCTGGTGATCGGCCGCCCGATCAGCGGCGCCGCCGATCCGGCGGCGGCCTTCGCGGCCTGCTGCGCCGAACTGGGCTGAGGCGAAGGCCTACGGCGCCAGGGGAGCCGCCTTGCCGTAGAGCCAGCCCTGGCCCCGCAACCAGCCCTGGGAGGTGAGCAGACGGGCCTCCTCGATGGTTTCCACCCCCTCGGCCACGGTGTCGAGCTCCAGGCCTTCGGCCACCCCCACCAGCGCCTGGGACAGCCGCAGGCTCCTGGTGTCCTTCGACCGCATGGCCCAGGTGAAGGAGCGGTCCAGCTTCAGCCCGGCGATGGGGAGGTCGCGCAGATGACTGATCGAGGAGTAGCCGGTGCCGAAATCATCCACGTACCAGCGGACACCCCGGCCGGCGAGCTGCTGCATCTGCTGCCGGATCCGCTCGGTGACGGTGAGCAGGGCCGTCTCGGTGACCTCCAGGTGCAGCCGCTCCGGGCTGACCCCGGCGGCCTCGAGCGCCTCAGCCACCAGCTCGGGGTGATCGGGCTGGGCGAGGCTGGCCGCCGACACGTTCACCGCCATGGTGAGCCCCTCGTGCAGCCGGGAGAGGGCGGCCAGGGCCTGGCGCAGCACCAGCCGGTCGATCCGGGCGATCAGGCCGCGGCGCTCGGCGCAGGGCAGGAACTCGGCCGGACCGACCTCGATGCCATCGGGCCGCAGCCAGCGGGCCAGGGCCTCGTAGCCGGTGACCTGGCCGCTCGCGAAGCAGACGATCGGCATGAACCAGGCGGCGAACTCCTCCCTCACCAGCCCCCGCTGGATCTCGGACGCGAACAGCAGGCGTGTGTGGGCCTCGGTGGCCAGGGCGTCGTCGAGCAGGGCGAAGCCGTTGCGACCCCGGGCCTTGGCCTGACGCATGGCCAGGCTGGCGTCCCGCAGCAGCTCGTCCGGGCGCGCGCCGGCGGCGGCGGTGGCGATGCCGATGCTGACGGTGGGATCGATGGGCTGGCCGACGATGGTGATCGGCGAGCGGCAGGCGGTGAGAATCCGTTCGGCCATGTGGGCGGCCTCCGCCGTGGAGGCCAGATCGCTCATCAGGACGATGAATTCATCGCCGGTACCGCGGCCCACCCGGTCGGGATCGCCGACCTCCCGGACGATCCTGCTGGCCAGGAAGGCGATCAGCTGGTCGCCGCCGGCATGGGTGAGGGCATCGTTCACCGGGGTGAGGCCGTCCACGCCGATGCTGAGCACCGCCAGGATCGAGCCAGTGCCCGCCTGGCGATCGAGGGCCTGGCGGATCCGGGCCAGGGCGACACGGCGGACGGCGAGGCCGGTGACGGCGTCGCCGTCCGCCGTGTCGCTCGCCCCGCTCCAGAGGCAGCAGAGCCATCCGCCGGCGGGGAACAGGCGCAGGCTGCGTGACGCCACCGGGGCCTCACCTGGGCGGCCGGAGGCCGGGACCTCGACGGTCTGACCCGCCTCGTAGGCCCGGACACCGTGCTCGAACAGGCCGCAGGAGTGCTGGGACGGATGGAGATCCAGCAGCCGCGCCCCCAGGATCTGCTCGAGCGGGTGGCCGTGGAAGCGGCAGGCCGCCCCGTTGGCATAGGTGCAGATGAAATCCGTGATGGTGCCGCCGGCGCCCCTCTCGGGCCGCAGCAGCAGGAACGGATCCGGCAGGGCATCGAGGATCGGCTGACGCCCGGCCGCCGCGCCCGAAGCCTCCTTGGAGGATTCGAAGACGGTGGCGCTCAGTCGTTCCGTTGTGAGCGTCAACCTCTGGGAAAGAGGCTGACAATCACTGGCAGTATCGCTGATCACCTTCTTGCGTCTTCTCTGCCGCGAAACAGGATGCAGAAAGGGAAAGGTGTCTGAGAAACCCATCGAAATCCTTCACCATCTCCATGGGACGTGATGCAGATCTGGGGCAGAAGCGCTGAGGTGAAGAAGCACTTGTGCGACAAATCTCCAGGGTTCACTCCAAAAATGCTAACCGTTCTTGCTGCTTCAGGCAGCGTGGCGGCATCACCGTCGGCACCGGAAGATGCCATCGATCCCCGGCAGATGTTGGTGCCAGCGGAGCGCTCAGCACCGCAGGATCCGGGCCGATCAGTTGTCCCGCCGACGCGCCGCCGCATCAACCCCGGCGGCCTCGGCCCGCTCCAGCTGCCGGGCCGCCCAGCGCCCCAGC
>NZ_JAYGHZ010000141.1:0-2215 GCF_034931285.1 Synechococcus sp. BA-120 BA3 | reverse complement strand
AACCACTCCAGCACGTCGAACAGGCGGTCGTGGCGCACCCGCAGCACCGGGTCGCTCTCGATCACCACCGTCAGCACGCTCAACACGATCGCCACCAGCAGCACCACGTCGAAGCTCTTGCCGGCGGCGAAGTCATCGGTGGGCTGGCCGTCGGAGATCAGCACCAGCACCGGCGGCAGCGCGCGCACCTCCATCGGCGGGGTCTGGAGCGCCGCCGCCACCAGCTGCAGCGCGGCCCCCATCGCCGTGATGCCGCCCGCCTGCAGATCGCGCCACTCGAGCTGGTCCACCGGCGTGGGGGTCTCGATGTGCCAGGCGGCACGGTCGGCAAAACTCACAGCCCGCACCAGCACCCGGGCCTCCGGGTTGTCCCGGGCGACCGCCGCCATGCCCGGCAGCGACTGGCGGATGGCCTGGTTGAGGGCCTGCATCTTGCCCGAGGCGGCCATGGAGCCGGAGCAGTCGCAGAGGTAGAGGAAATGGAGCGGCCGGTTGGCCAGCTTGACGTCGGGAAACGGCATCGCTCAGGCGGCGGGGGCTGGCGGGGTGGGGCGCTGCACGGCGATCGGACCCGATGGGGTGAGGATCCGGGTGAGTGCCGCGAGGCTACAGCTCTCGCCAGGCGCCACCGTCCAGCTGCGGCCATCGGCGGCCTCGGCGCTCCAGGCGGCGGCCGAGAGATTGCACAGCCCCAGCCGACGGGGCTCCTGGGGATGGGCCACCACCCGGGCGAGTGGCCGGCGCAGATCCTCCCCGGCCAGGGCATCGAAGTGGTGGGGGTGGAGCTCGTTGTCCGGGGCGGCCAGCACCGGCCCCCGGGGCAGGGCCAGGGTGATCGGCTCGGGAAGGGGGCTGCCGCAGCTCCAGCACAGCGCCGGCGCGCCTGCGGCCTGGAAGTTCTCCTGGCCGCAGGCGGGGCAGAGGCTGCGTTGATCGAGGGTGCGGGCCAGCTCCTGCTTCCACTGGCCGGTGAGGGCGCGGCGCGAGGGCTGCTTCATGCCGCGGCAGAAGGTCTGCTCGAACAGGGCCTGTAGGGGGCGGGGGTAGATGGGCCAGGTGATCAGGGCGGCCGCATGCTCGATCGGGTCGGGCCGGTTGCGGGCGTCCACCGGATCGAAGATGAACACCGGGTCCTCGCCGCAGAGGCGCCGGCGGGCCGGCTCATCGAGGCAGCGGATCGCCAGCTCCATCTGGCCCTTGAGGGGGTCGTGGCGGGTGAGCAGCCGGAACAGCAGCACCGCCAGGGAAAAGAGGTCGCTGTCGGCCCCTGGCCGGGCCTGCCCCAGCAGCACCTCCGGGGCCATGAAGCCCGGGGTGCCCAGCACGGCGCCCGGCTCGGCCCCGTCCACCGCGACGTTGTCGTTGTCGCAGATGAGGATGCCGCCGTCGCCGGGCTCCAGGAAGAGGTTGCCCAGGGAGACGTCCTTGTAGCAGAGGCCCGCCAGGTGCAGGGCGTGGAAGGCGTCGGCCAGGCCGAAGCAGGCCCGCAGCACCTGGCGCAGGCCGATCGCCAGCCGGCCGGCGGCATGCTCGCTGGCCCCCACGTAGGCGGCGGGCCGCAGGGACATCAGATAGCCGAAGCTTTCCTCGCGGATGCGGATCAGGGGCCGGCTGGCGGGGCTGGCCCGCAGCAGGGCGATCGGCCAGAGGAAGGCGTCGTTCGGCGCGGTCGAGCGGATGCTGGCCGCCAGACGCCGCTCCAGGCCGCCGTCGCGGGCGATGCAGGCCGGCAGATACCACTTCAGGGCCAGCCGCTCCCCCTCCAGCTCCACCTCGTACACCTGGCCCTGGGTGCCGCCCCCGAGGCCGCGGACGATCCGCAGCGGGGCGGCCAGCCCCTCGAAGCCGAGGCTGGCGCCCTCCGGCAGGATCCAGTTCATGGCCGCCTCCCGGCCGGCGCCGCCGCCACCATCGCCCGGCGGATGCCGTTGCGGTGCGCCAGGGCCGTCGCCAGGCTGTCGAAGCGGTGCCGGTAGGCCAGGCCGTCCTGGAGCGTCACCTCCAGCAGATGCTCCCAGCGGGAGCCCAGCACGATCCAGCCCGCCAGCGCCGTCGCCTGCAGTGGCCAGAACAGCCAGGGGAAGGGAAGCAGCAGCAGTCCGCCCAGGCAGAGCAGCAGCCACCAGCTGAAGGCCTGGGGATGGCGCCGGCGGCTGCGGACATAGGCCGAACGGATCAGATCCAGGGGCAGGGAGCGGCCGGCGAAATCCAGCCG
>NZ_JAYGHZ010000140.1:0-2266 GCF_034931285.1 Synechococcus sp. BA-120 BA3 | reverse complement strand
CCACCGAGGCCGGCCGGCCGGCGCCGCGCGTCGTGTACGACAGCGGCCGCGATCTGCTGGAGCAGTCCATCGACGACCTGGCCGGAGGGCCCCGGCCGCCCGCCTGACAAAATCCAGCCTCGCCCGTGCCCAGCGAAACCCATGTCCGTTCTCGGCAGAGAGGCGATCCTGCAGGC
Organism: Synechococcus sp. BA-120 BA3; assembly: GCF_034931285.1. Lineage (NCBI taxonomy): Bacteria > Bacillati > Cyanobacteriota > Cyanophyceae > Synechococcales > Synechococcaceae > Synechococcus > Synechococcus sp. BA-120 BA3. The sequence continues at coordinate 2,090 of NZ_JAYGHZ010000140.1, read as the reverse complement.
GATCGAAGCGGGCGCAATCGGGGTCACGCCCTTCGTTCCCGAGCGGCTGGGCCCCGCCTCTCTCGACCTCACCCTCGCCCCCACCTTTCGGGTGTTCCGCAAGGTGCACGAAGTGATCGAGGTGCGTGAGCACACCGACTACCGGACGCTCACCGAGAAGATCGTGGTGCCCCCGGGCCAGCACATCCTGATCATGCCGGGCGAGACGGTGCTCGGGATCACCCAGGAGCGGCTGCGTCTGGGCCCCGGTCTCTGCGGCTGGCTGGAGGGCCGCAGCCGTTTCGCGCGGCTGGGCCTGATGGTGCACATCAGCGCCCCCTTCATGGGCCCGGGGATCGACAGCCAGCAGGTGCTGGAGATGAGCAACTTCGGTCCCGCTCCGCTCGCCGTGCATCCCGGCACCGCGATCTGCCAGTTCGTGTTTCAGAAGCTGCAGGGCATCGAGAGCTACGCCGGCCGCTTCGCCGGTCAGACGGAAGATTCCTTCTGACCATCCCCCGTGAGTTGCAGCAACAGCGGGTCGAGGGTGGCGGCGTAGGGATTCACCACCCGCACGCCCCGCCAGGTGAAGCCTGGATTCAGGTCTTCGCTGATCAACAGCCGGGCGCCGGCGTCGGCGGCCACGCTCAGCACGAGGGCGTCCCAGCTGCCGAGCTGGTGGTCCACGCTCAGATCCATGGCGCCGGCCAGCGCCTTGGCCGTGGAATCCGCCACGGGAAAGGCATCCATCCAGCTCAGTACGGCATCCCGGGCCTCTGCGGGGCTGCGTCCGGCTTTGCCTGTGAGCACGCGGAACAGCTCACCGAGGCACTGCAGAGGGATCACCACATCGCCGTCCGCCAGAGCGGCCAGCAGAGACCGGCTGGTCTCGACCCGGACCTGATCCCCGAAGCCCTCGGCATAGACCAGCACGTTGGTGTCGAGGGCGGAGCGCATCAGTCGTAAAGCTCCTCGCGCTTCCAGGCCCGACCCGCATCGCTGGGCACCTGGTGGATGAGCCGCTGCAGCAGCCTCGTCCTGGCGGACCCATAGGCGGCCGCCGCCTGCTGGGGGGCGCTGATCGTGGCCACCGCCCGCCCCCTCGAGAGCACCGTGAAACTCTTCCCGGCCGCGACCTCCCGCAGCAGACGGGAGAAGGAGCGGTTGGCCTCCGCGGCACTGATCACGGCCATCATCAAGGAGTGGTAGTGCTGATCACTACACTAGCTCCAGCTGGATGCGGCGGAGGAATCCACGTGTGCGTGGATCAGAAGATCCCCAGCGTCTTCTTCTTGCAGTAGCCCGCCCCGATGTTCATCCAGCCCGAGAGGCAGGGCTTGCCGTTGGTGGGCCGCACCTCGTAGTAGATCGGCGAATTGCAGTGCTGCTTGAGATCATTCACATACCCCAACGGACATTCGTTGTACCCCGGCAGCTTGGGAATCCGCTTCTGGGCCAGTGCCGGGTCCGGAGTGAGCAGAGGAACGGTCAGCAGCGGCAGGGCCATGAGCCCGGCGGCCAGGGCGAGGGGTGGCTTCGGCATCGTTCGGCTCCTCACGTGTTCAGACCCTAGGAACCGCTGGCCGGCGGCGCCTTCGTGACGACGGGCTCATAGCCGAGGGGGAGAAGGTTCCAGTCGCCGTTGAAGACGTGCACCCGCCGGGTGGCCTTGCCGCTCGTTTCGAACGGCAGGCCGGCATGGGCCCAGGCCAGGGCGCTGCCGGCCAGATTGCGCACCTCAAAGCCCCGGCCCCTGAGCTCCCGGGTGTAAAGGCCGCTACGCAGGCCGATGGTGCAGTACGGAACCACCAGCCAGGAGCGGTAGCGGGCGCTGTCGCGCTCGAAGTCCTCCTTGGTGATTGCTCCCGGCAGCATCGAGACGCGCCGTTCGTGCGGCTCGCGCACATCGACCAGCACCGCCGGACGGTCCTTGGGCCGCGCCAGCCACTCGGCCACGGAGATCTCCGGCTGGCCGGGAAACAGCAGCCGCTTCATGCCCCCGTAGCGGCGCCCCACCTCGGCCGCCAGCACGCTGTCGGCGGTGCCGGGGGCCGGCCCACCGCGGCCCATACCGATCCCGTGCAGCGCCAGCCCGAGGGCGACGGCGGCCG
>NZ_JAYGHZ010000139.1:0-2274 GCF_034931285.1 Synechococcus sp. BA-120 BA3 | reverse complement strand
GCCCCGGCCGGAGCCTGGACCATGGTGACCGTCGCCGGCGCGGGGGCGGGCAGGTTGCGGCGCACCTCCAGGCGGAAGTCGTCACCCTCGAGCTTGAGTTCCTGGATGTCGCTGTCCCCGAGCAGGGCCAGCAGCTGGCGCAGTTGGTCGTGATCGAGCTGCATGGGGATCAGGACTCCCGGCCCAGATAGCTGTCGGTGCGGGTGTCGACCTTGATCTTCTCGCCGATCGTGATGAACAGGGGCACCATCACCTGGGCGCCGGTCTCGACGATGGCCGGCTTGGTGCCGCCGGTGGCGGTGTCGCCCTTGACGCCGGGGTCGGTCTGGGTGACCTCGAGCACCACCGAATTGGGCAGCTCCACCTCGAGGGGCTTGCCGTTCCAGGAGACGACGCTCACCTCCATGCCCTCCTTGAGGTACTTGCGGCCGTCGCCGATCTGCTTGGCGGTCAGGCGGGTCTCCTCATAGGAGGCCATGTCCATGAAGACGTAGTCATCGCCTTCCATGTAGGTGTGCTGGAGGGTCGACTTCTCCAGCTGGGCCTGGGGCATGGTCTCCCCGGCGCGGAAGGTCTTCTCGACCACGTTGCCGCTCTGGACGCCCTTGAGCTTGGTGCGGACGAAGGCCGAGCCCTTGCCGGGCTTGACGTGAAGGAATTCGACGACGCGCCAGACCTGGCCATCCAGCTCAATCGTGGTGCCGGTACGAAAGTCGTTGCTGGAGATCATTCCGGCGGATCGGATCGGGGGATTGTACGTCTGGCTACAGGCCCACCCGCGGAGGGCGGCGGCGGCGGCCCGGGCCGGTTGTGCCAAAGTCCAGGCAGTCACAGGGGAAGCATGGACCGGCGACGCAGGCGCATCGGGTTCACCACCACGCTGGCCGCCCGGCTGGGGGCCGCCCTGACCCTCATGCTCACGCTGCTGCTGGCGGCCCCCGCCGCCTGGGCCTACCTGCCCCAGGGCAACGCCGTCAGTGATCCCACCGCCCTGCTGCGCAACGCCCTGCCGATCGAGCAGCGCGACCTGCAGGCGCTGCAGCACCGCCTCGAGGACACCAGCGACGACCTGCGGGCCAAGCGCTGGAGCAGCCTGACCGGCTCCGTGCGCCGGGCCGAGTCCCAGCTCGGCGGCAGCCGCGAGCGGATCCTGGCCAGCTTCGACCCCGCCGACCGGCCCACCGCCGAAGCCCTGCTGGCCGACACGGACGTGCATCTGCAGGAGCTGGCGGCCGCCGGCGAGGCCCAGGACCGGGACGGGTTCCTGGCGGCCCGCCGGGAGGCCCTGGCCGACATCGGCCGCGCCGAAGCCCTGCTGGTGGGGCCGTTCCCGTTCACGATTCCCGCCGAGTTCGACGCCCTGCCCCGGCTGCTGGGGCGCGCCACCGTGCGGCTGACCACCACCAAGGGTGACCTGACCGCCGTCGTGGACGGCTACAACGCCCCCCTGACCGCCGGCGCCTTCGTGGACCTGGTGCAGCGGGGCTTCTATGACGGCCTGCCCTTCAACCGCGCCGAGGATTTCTACGTGCTGCAGACCGGCGATCCCGCCGGCCCCCAGACCGGCTACGTGGATCCGGCCACCAAGCGGGAGCGCCAGGTGCCCCTGGAGATCATGGTGCCCGGCCAGGAGGCCCCCTTCTACAACCAGACCTTCGAGGATCTGGGGATGTTCAAGGCCGAGCCGGTGCTGCCCTTCGCCAGCAAGGGCACCCTGGGATGGGCCCACTCCGACGAAGCCCTGGGGGACGGCTCCTCCCAGTTCTTCCTGTTCCTGTTCGAACCCGAGCTCACCCCGGCGGGCCTCAACCTCATCGACGGGCGCTACGCCGCCTTCGGCTACGTGGTGGAAGGCTTCGACGTGCTCGAGGAACTCACCGCCGACGACGGCATCGTCAGGGCGACGGTGGTCGAGGGAGCCGACAACCTGCGCCCCCATGCCTGAGGGGCCCACCCTGGCCCAGCTGGGGGAAATGGAGCTGATCCGGCGCCTCGGTGCGTTCGCCCCCCCGGCGCAGTTCGAGGATGACGCCGCCCTTCTCGGCGCGGCCCTGCTGGGGGGGCAGCCGGCGGGCGATCCGCCCCTGGTGCTGAACACCGACGTGCTGGTGGAGGACGTCCACTTCAGCGACGCGACGATGGGCGCCGCCGACGTGGGCTGGCGGGCGGCGGCGGCCAACCTCTCCGATCTGGCGGCCATGGGCTGCCGCGGCGCCGTGGGCATCACCGTGGCCCTGGTGGCCCCGGGCCACACCCCCTGGCCCTGGGTGGAGG
>NZ_JAYGHZ010000138.1:0-2292 GCF_034931285.1 Synechococcus sp. BA-120 BA3 | reverse complement strand
GCCGTAGCCCTCTCCGGGGCGGCGGGGGCGGGGAGAAGCGGAACCGCGGCTGATGGGGCGCCCCCCGGCGCCGGAGCCGAGACGCCGGGGGGTCCGGTCAGCGCCGGGGTCGGAACGGCGGTCAGGACGACGGTCGGGGCGACGGTCGCCGCGGCGGTCAGGGGAGGGACTCATGGGCTGGCGGATGGGGAACGGGGTTCGGTCTTCTCGAGATGGTCCAGCAGCTCAGCCAGCCGTCTGGGGTCCTGCAGAAAAAGCCATCCCAGCATCGTCTCAAATCCCGTGGCCTGCCCATAGGCGTGGGGCGCGCCCCGGCGGGGGCCCCGCCCGGCCTGGTTGCGACCGCGCAGCACCAGGCGCTGCTCCGCCTCGCTGAGCAGGGGATCCAGTCGCCGCAGGGCCTCGGCCTGGGCCTCGGCCTGCACCTCGCCCACCACCGCCCGGTGCAGATCGGCGGCCCGGGCCGGCTGGCGGCAGTGGCGCAGGCGCTGGTGCAGTTCCCAGACCGCATCTCCCAGCCAGGCCAGCTGGGCCGTGGCCAGCGCCGTGGCTGGTGGCTGGGCGGGCACGGAGGCCACCCAGTGGCCGGACCCCTCAGGCGGGGGCGAGGCTGCCAAGGGCGGACTCCAGGTCGGGTTGCAGGTGCAGGAAGGCCTCCAGGCGCACCAGCTTGACCGTCTGGACGACCCGGGCGTTACCGACCACGATGAACTGGCGGGCGCTGTCGTTGAAGAGCTTGGCCAGTTGCACGAGGGCACCGAGTCCGGAGGAGTCGATGAAATCGATCCGGCTGAGGTCGATGACCACCGGCAGGGTCTCTCCCTTGTGGCGGTCGGTGATGAATTCGGTGAACTGCTTGTCCGAATAGGCGTCCAGCTGCCCCGTGAAACTGAACAGCAGGCACGCATCCCGCCGTTCGCTGCCCCCTCTCAGGGAGACGGTCAGTCGCTGCAGGTCGGTGATGGCCCCGTCCTCAAGGTGTGGAACGCGAGGAACTGTAGGGACCCCTATCCCGATTCAGGGAACCGCAACGAAACGTGCCGATTCAGCGACGTTCCGCCATCAGCGCCACGAACCGCCCGAAGTGATGGTCGGCGTCGTGGGGACCGGGGCTGGCCTCCGGGTGGTACTGGATGCCGAAGACGGGCTGGTGGCGCAGGGCCAGGGCGGCCACGGTGCGGTCGTTGAGGTTGCGGTGGGTGATCCGCACCCGCTCGGCCGGCAGAGAGGCGGCATCAAGGGCGAAGCCGTGGTTCTGGCTGGTGATCTCCACCGAACCGGGGGAACCGCAGGGGTGGTTGAGGCCGCGGTGGCCGTAGCCGAGCTTGAAGCTGCGGCCTCCCAGGGCCAGGCCGAGGATCTGGTGGCCCAGGCAGATGCCGAAGACCGGCAGCTGGGGCTGCTGCAGCAGGTCCCTGGCCAGGGCGATCCCTTCGGCCACGGCGGCCGGATCACCGGGGCCGTTGGAGAGGAACACCCCTTCGGGCTCCAGGGACAGCACCTGCTCCAGGGTGGCGTCCGCCGGCAGCACCGTGACCGCGCAGCCATGGGCCACCAGGCGCTCGAGGATGGCGCGCTTGATGCCGAAATCGATCGCCACCACCCGGTAAGGCCGGTCTGGATGGGGCTGGAGCCGGGTGTCGAAGGCGGCCGCGCAGCTGCGCTTCCAGGTGTAGGGCTCCCGGGTGCTGACCTTGGCCGCCAGGTTGAGGCCGTCCATCGACGGGGCGGCCCGCACCTGCTCCAGCAGCGCGGCGGGGTCGGTGCCGTCGCTGGCGATGGCGCCGTTGAGGGCGCCGCCCTCCCGCAGGTGGCGCACCAGCGCCCGGGTGTCGACGCCGCGGATCCCCACCACCCCCTGGCGGACCAGCCAGTGGTCGAGGGTCTCCTCGCTGCGCCAGTTGCTGGGTCGGGGGGAGAGCTGGCGCAGGATGCAGCCGCGGGCGTGGGCGTGGTCGGCCTCCAGGTCCTCGCCGTTGACGCCGGTGTTGCCGAGCTCGGGATAGGTGAAGGTGATCAGCTGGCCGGCGTAGCTCGGGTCGGTGAGCACCTCCTGGTAGCCGGTCATGCCCGTGTTGAACACCACTTCACCGCAGACGCTGCCGCGAGCGCCGCAGGCCAGCCCCCGCAGAACGGTGCCATCGGCGAGAACGAGCACGGCCGGCGTGGCGTCGTCGGGACTGGGGATCTCGGGGGCCGCCTGTGGGGTGTCCAGGGGGGCGTCGGCAGGAATCCCGATCATCCTTCAGACCCCGCCAGGGCGCCGCGCAGGGCCTCCAGCCTGGCCCAGGC
>NZ_JAYGHZ010000137.1:0-2296 GCF_034931285.1 Synechococcus sp. BA-120 BA3 | reverse complement strand
GGCCAGGAGCAGGGCCAGGCTGGCACCGGCGGGGCCAGCCCCCACCACCAGCACCCGGGCGCCAGGGGCTGTGGCGGGCGCGCTCAGGTGAAGGAGTTGTAGTTGAGGCCTTCCTCGGGGCTGCCGTTCTCGGCCCCCTGCAGGGCGTTCTTCTTGCTGAGCAGGTAGTCGACCAGTTCCTGCTGCAGGGTCAGCAGCTCACTGGTGCAGCCCCGGAAGGCGGCCCGGTGGCGGATCTCGTCGTGGCGGGTGTGCAGGTCCCGCAGCATCAGGTTGATGGCGTCCAGGCGCGGGGTGACCTCGCGGGAGCTGGGGGTGGAGACGGAGCCGGACACCGGGTCCATGGATCGATTGCTACGCGTCAACGGATCGTAGACGGCGCCGCCATCGCCGACCCACCGGCGGCGGAGGGCCGTTCGCTGCCGCTGCCGCAGCTGCGCCGGCGCTGCTCCATGCGGCGGGCGAGACGGCCGCTGATGCCCAGTTCGGCCCCGCGCCAGAGGCGGTCGATCTCCGCTTCGAAATGGCGGGCCAGCAGGGGCGAGCGGATCAGCAGCAGGGTCTCGTCGTTCTGGAAGGCGGCTGAGGGGCTCCAGTTGAAGCTGCCGGTGATCACCTCGCGGCCGTCGATCACGGCGAACTTGTGGTGCAGCTTGTCGCCGACCGCCAGCCGGGGTGTGCCCACCCCTTCCAGGGGCGTGCTCCAGGCCCGGTTGTCCGCCTCGATGCGGCAGTCCTGGTCGGGCAGGGTCACGCCGAGCAGGTCGAGGGTTTCGCTGAAGGCCCGGTTGGCGAAGCCCGGATCCGCCAGCAGGCGCAGCTTCACGCCCCGGCCATGGAGCTCCTGCAGCCGGTCGGCCAGGTTCTGGCCCGAGAAGACGAACAGGGCCAGATCGAGGCGCCGGCCGGCACCGGCCAGCTGGGTTTCGAGCCAGGCCAGGCCGTGGTTGGGGTCGCGGCGGCGGTGGGGGGAGAACAGCACCTCCACCGGCGTGCCGGCCACATCGACCACCTGGGCGCCGCCGGCCTCCTTGGCGATGCCGAAGCGGCTGTCGGGCCGGCCGCCGGGGCCATCACCCCAGAGCCGGGCGAACTCGGCGGCGAACACCCCGGCCAGGGCGGGGCTGTCGAAGCGCAGCAGGTGGTTGACGTTGCCGCGGGTGCTGGGTGCGCCCGCATCGCCGTGGATGCAGGAGGGGCTGAAGTTGGCCGAGCCGGTCACCACCACCCGGCCGTCGACGACAAGGAACTTGTGGTGCATCAGGCCGCTGCCGCGGCTGCCGTCGGCGGTGTCATCGAGCAGCGGCACCCCCGCCCGCTGCAGCACGGCGACGGCGTCCCCCTGGCCGAGGGCGGCCAGCTGCTGCTGGCGATGGCGCTGGTGGGGCGGCAGATCGACGGGATGCTGCTGGCTCCAGGGGGTGCTGTAGAGGTTCTCGAGCACCACCCGCACCCGTACCCCGCGGCGGTGACGTTCCACCAGGGCCTCCGCCACCGCCGGCAGGGAGAGCTCCTGCACCGCCACCAGGATCTCCTGGCGTGCCTCGCGGATGCTCTCCAGCAGCAGGGCCTCCAGGTCATCCCCCTGGCGCCACTGGCCGCTGACCGGGCTGCGGTAGCGGCTGTCGCCGCGGTGGTTGAAGGCCACCCGGATGCCCGGCGGCAGGGGAAGGGCCCGGTGGTCGGCGCCGCTCAGGGCGGCCGGTGCGGGGCCGCAGCCCCCGAGCAGTCCGGCCATGGCCAGGGCGAGCAGGGGCCGCTGGGCCAGCCGGAGTCGGGAAAGGAGGGCGAGAGGGGCCACGGGCTGGCGGGGGCGTCGGGGTCCGCTCCTTCAGCCTTCCCGGCGGGGGACAGCACGCCGATGCCCCACCGGCGGGGAGCCGCAGCCCCAGCCAGGCCTCAGTGGTGGCCGGGCATCTCCGAGGTGCGCAGCATGACGGCGAACCAGAGGCTGCCGATCACCACCGCGGCGATCACGCCGGCGGAGATGCTGACCCGCAGCATCAGGATCGGCACCACCAGGGGGAACAGGATCGAGCCGGCCAGGGGGGTGAAGGCCACGACCGCCTTGAGCAGGCCGCGGTTGGAGCCGGTGGCGGTGTTCTGCATCAGAACCACTCGGCGACGGCCTGGCTGGCGGGGTTGCTGTTGTCTTCCGGCGTGGAGCGGCGGAACTCCATGGTGATGCTGCGCTTCTGCTCGCCATCGGCCGCCAGGGCCTCGATCGGGTAGAGCTGCTGGCCGTCGCGGAAGGGCACCTGCACCCGGAAGGTGCCGTCGGCCGAGAGGGGCACCT
>NZ_JAYGHZ010000136.1:0-2360 GCF_034931285.1 Synechococcus sp. BA-120 BA3 | reverse complement strand
GATGACGTCGGAGCGTGAGGGCTTTCCGGTGCCTGGGGTGCTGCCTGCGGTGGTGGGGACGCTTCTGGTGCTGCAGGCGGGCCCTGGGGAGGGAGGGAGATTCCTGCCGGGGCGTTGGCTGGAGCGGTTTCTGCTGACGTGCGGTCTGCTGTCGTATTCGCTGTACCTGTGGCACTGGCCGGTGATCGTGCTGCTGCGGTGGACGTGGGGGATGGAGACGTGGTGGCAGTACGTGGTGGCGGTGGCTGGGAGCGTGGTGCTGGCGGTGGGGGCGTACGGGCTTGTGGAGCAGCCGTTGCGTCGTTATCCGCTGAAGTGGTGGTGGGAGACGCTGCTGGCGGTGCTGGCGTTGGGTGGCCTGTGGGTGGGGATTGACGTGCTGCACCACCAGTTTCGGGGCAAGTTGTTCGTGGGAATCGATTCAGATCCCGTTCCATACCGTGAACGAATCCATACCTATGATCCGTTTATTTTGGATACGGGAGTCAATCAGAAGAATTGCACAGTGCCTGTCGGCAAGCCCTATGGTCTGTCGTCACGCCCGAACTATGATCTCTGCCAGAAGCAGGGCAGGCCTGGGGCAGGAGAGATTTTTCTGTTGGGTGATTCTCACGCTTTGCACCTCATACCGATGCTCGATTCGGTGACCGAGGCAACTGGGAAAAGACTCACGTTCGCCTTCCAGATGGCGTGCTTCATTGATCCATCAATGACGGCCACTCTGGGGAATGTGAAATTTCCGGTCTGCCAGGATCTGGCCAGAGGGGAGATGGATCGGGCCGTTGAACGCTTGAAGCCAGGAGATATCGTGATGATTTCGAGTTGGCTCAATTCCTATCTTTCTGGATTGTCCTCTACAGGCAAGCCATCAGACATGGTGGTTGAGATGGATGGACGCCGGATCAGCCCCCCTGAGGCAAGGGCCATTCATGCCGGCAACCTGCGCCGCTTCGCCAGGCGACTGGCTGACCGGGGCATTCATTTGGTGCTGATCGTGGATACTCCGATGCTGTTGCAAAAGCCAATCGAATGCAGACCGAAGCCTGGTGACACGGAGCGGTGTGCGCCTGATCCCCAGATCACCGCTCGCATGCAGCAGGCTGTTCGTGAGACCCTGGGGTCGGCAGCATCCGGCCTGGCCAATGTCCATGTCTTTGACCCCAGTGCCCATTTTCTCGATGGGGTGGGCCGTGTCACGGCCATCAAGCCGGATGGGACCCTGCTGTTTTCCGATGACCATCACTTGAGCGTGTCGGGGAGTCTCTCGCTTGCGGATTCCTTCCGGAGCTTTCTCGAAGAGAAGGGACTTTCGACACTCCAGGCAAGGCCCGACAGCTCCTCCCCATGACCCTGCACCCCCCCACCGGGTCCTCTCCCCGCTGGCGATTCACCGATCCGGCCAGCGGCGATTCACTCACGGTCGCCCCCGAGCGCGGCGGTCTGGTGACCGGCTGGTGTTGCGGCGGCGAGGAGATCCTTTACTTCGATGCCGAGCGCTTCGCCGACCCCGCCAAGTCGGTGCGGGGCGGGATCCCGGTGCTGTTCCCGATCTGCGGCAACCTGCCCGGCGACGCGCTCGTGCTGCCCCAGGGGCGCTTCCCCCTGGCCCAGCACGGCTTCGCCCGCGATCTGCCCTGGTCCATCGCCCCGCTGGTGGACGGCAGCGGCGTGGCCCTGCGCCTCGAGGACGGCCCGGAAACCCGCTCCCATTTCCCCTTCGCCTTCGCCCTGGAGCTGGAGCTGCGGCTGCGGCCCTCGACCCTGGCGATCTCGGCCCGGATCAGCCACCGGGGCGAGGCCGGCGCCGATCCCCTCCCCTTCAGCCTGGGTCTGCACCCCTACGTCGCCGTCGCCGATCTGGGCCGCGTCCGGCTCGAAGGTCTGCCGGCGGACTGCTTCGACCACCTCACCATGGCTCCGGCCGTCACCGCCGATCAGCTGTCGCGGCTGGAGCGGGGCGTGGATTTCCTCTGCAGCGGCCGGGGCCCGGTGCGGCTGCTGGATCCGGCGGGTGGCCGGGCGGTGACGCTGCATCCCGCGGCGCCGATGGACCTGGTGGTGGTGTGGAGCGATCCTCCCCGGCCGATGCTCTGCCTGGAGCCCTGGAGCGGGCCTCGGGGGGCCCTGAGCACCGGGGAGCGGCGCCTGCTGGTGCCCGCCGGCGAATCCCTGGAGCTGGGGTGCCGCTACACCGTCGAGAGGCTCTGAGCGACGCCGGGGAGCCGGCCCGGCGCCAGCTGGCCGGCGGGATCGAAGCGGCGCTTGATCGCCTCGATCAGGGGCCGGGAGGGGGCATTCAGCCAGGCCGGCAGGCCGGCGTCCGGGGGCTGTCGCAGCACGGTGAGGTGGCCCCCCAGTTC
>NZ_JAYGHZ010000135.1:0-2496 GCF_034931285.1 Synechococcus sp. BA-120 BA3 | reverse complement strand
GCCCAGCGGTCCGTGTCGCCCCGCGGCCAGCGGGCCGGCTGCCAGCCCAGCCGCGTCGCCAGCCGCTGGACGATCTCCCCCCAGACCATGAACGGGCAGAAGGAGCACCACAGGCGGCCCACCAGGGGGTAGGCCAGCAGGATCAGGGGCCACCACCAGGCCCAGAAGAGGTTCAGGTCACCGTTGTGGGCGCGGTCCTGGGGCCCCCACCAGAGCCAGAGGTTCACCAGCACGAACACCCAGCTCACGACCCCGAAGAGCAGGGCGTTCCAGAGCAGGGGCGAGCGCATCACGTCCCGCAGCTGCGGTTTCCAGCGCCAGAGATCGAAGCGGGCCCGCTGGGGCCGCCGCAGGGTCCAGAACACATCCTCCGGCAGCTCCTCCGGGTGGGCACCGCTGCACTGGCGCAGGGCCCGCTCGATCAGCTCCAGCAGCTCCCGCACGTTGCCGGGGAAGTCGTAGGTCTGCAGGCGCTTCACCAGCCCCTCCCCCACGGTCGGTGGCCGGCTCCAGCCGAGGCTGAGGGCCTTCTGTCGCACCCCGTAGCGCAGCCATTCGCCCAGGTCCTGGCGCCGCACCCGCAGCGGCGGCACCCGGATGTGGCAGCAGATCGCGTCGAAATCGGGCTCGCTCGTCTCGGCGGTGAGGAACACCCGGCCGGCGAAGACGTGCTCGGTATGGGCGGCGTCCGGCGAGCGCCAACGGCCGCCGCGGGCCAGTTCCAGCAGGGCGGGCCGCAGGGCGGGGTCGGCGCGGTCGATCTGGTCGAGCAGCAGCCCGCCGGCACCGAGGCAGTCGATCAGGGCCACGCCGCCGGTGGGGGCCCCGAACAGCTCGGCGCCGTCGGGGCGGAGCTGGGCGCAGTTGATCCGCACCAGCAGCTGCTTGCGGGCTGAGGAGCCGAAGTGGATCAGGGAGGCGAGGTTGTCCTTCTCCAGGCCGGGCTCACCGCTGATCAGCACCGCCCGGCCGCTGGTGTCGGCGGAGGCGGCACGGATGGCGTCCCGCAGCTTCTGGGCATAGCGGCTGCTGCCGACCACCCCGCGGCGGGTCCGGCCCAGCAGGTAGGGGGCCAGCCGCAGCAGGCAGGCCCTCGGGTCGGGGGTGGCCTCCGGCGGGCTGGACGTCATCGCTGACCTCGTGCTGACTTGATTCTCGTCGGAGAGGATGGGCTGGCCTGCGCGCCGCCTCCGGTCATCTCGTCAGCCTGATGGTTTCTGCATGAACGTGTCGGGTTCGGCTGAGTTTCTGTGGCGGGGTCACCGGCTGCTGCTGCTGGGCCAGCGGGCCGTCTGGGATCCCCAGCAGGGGCTGCTGCTTGTGGCGGATCTGCACCTGGGCAAGGCGGAGAGCTTCCAGAGCCAGGGCATCCCGCTCCCCAGCGACGGCGACGGGGCCACCCTCAACACCCTGCTGGCGGTGGCCCATGGCCTCGGGCCCGCCCAGGTGGTGGTGCTGGGGGATCTGATCCACAGCCGGCTGGGCCTGACGGCTGACCTGCGCCAGAAGCTGCGGGCCCTGCCGGAGCTGCTGGGCTGCCCGCTGCGGCTGGTCGGTGGCAACCACGAGCGGGGCTGCTGGCTCGAGGGGCTGGAGCAGGAGCCGTCCCTGTCCCTCGGCCCCCTGTGGCTGAGCCTCGCCCCCGAGCCCCGCCCCGGCCGCCTCAACCTCTGCGGCCACCGCCACCCCGTCGCCCTGGTGGGCACGGGCGCCGATCGGCTGCGCCTGCCCTGCTTCGCCTACGACCCGGCGGCCGAGCAGCTGGTGCTGCCCGCCTTCGGTGCGCTCACCGGCGGCTACCCCTGCCCGGACGGCGAGCGGCTCTGGCTTCTGGCTGATGGGGCCGTCGTTCCCTGGAGCGAACCGTCCCGCCGCGTCGGCGTCAGCCCTCGGCGGCCAGGGCCCGCACCACGTCGCCGCGGGTGAGCACCCCCACCAGGGCCTCCTGGTCGTCGAGCACGAACAGCCGCTGGGTGCCCCGATCGTGCAGCAGACGGGCCGCCGCCGGGAGGCTGGTGGTGGCGGGGCAGCTGTGGGGCTTGGAGCCCATCACATCCCCGACCGAGCTGCCCAGCACCTGGTGCACCTGCTTGTCCCAGTCGAGCGGGTTGCGCAGATAGATGACGGCATCGAGCAGCATCACGTAGGGGCCGGCATCGAAACCGCTCTCGCGCACCATCAGGTCCTGCTCGCTGAGTTCCCCCACCAGGGCACCGAGCTCATCGAGCACCGGCAGGCCGCTGATGTGGTGGTCGCTCATCAGCTGCACGGCCTCCTGCAGGGGCGTGGTGGTGGTGACACTCAGCACGGGGCTGGTCATCACCTCGGCCACGCTGCGCTCGACGACCATGCGGATCTCCTCGGTGATGGCATTCTGCTGGTGAACGGGACCCCTCCCCTGCGACGCCTCGCCGACCTGCTGACCCTGGCCAGGGCCGTGCTGGGGTTGCCCCTGCTGCTGGCCCTGGCCGTCGGCCAGCCCGCCCTGGCCTGGGG
>NZ_JAYGHZ010000134.1:0-2545 GCF_034931285.1 Synechococcus sp. BA-120 BA3 | reverse complement strand
CAGCAGGGCCAGGGCGCGGGCCGCCAGGTGCGCGGGCAGTGGCGCAGCCGCCCATCGCCGTCGGGTGGCCCCTCGACCGTGGCGATCAGGCTGAGGCTGCGCGGGGAGAGAAAGGGGTCGATCCAGGCGGTGGCCGGGTCGGGGTGCAGCACCAGGCCGTCGAGGGCCAGGCCATGCCGGAAGGCCCCCTCCCCGAGGCGATCGGCCTCAAGGTTGATCGACTGCCAGCGTCCGGCCAGGTCCGTCACCTTGAGGTCGATGCGCTCGATGCCGTCGTCTCCGAGGCGGCGCAGGACGTCCTGGGCGGAGGGGGCCATGGCGGGAAGCGGATGGGAAGGCTGCCGCCACGATGGTGCCCCCCCGATCGGCCGGAGGCCGCGTAACCGTTTCTGTCAGATTCTCCAGAACCAGCCGCAGCACAGGAATCTGGCGGATTGCGAGTGCTACCTTCCGCTTCAGGTGCGTCGATCCGTTTCGTCCATGCGAGATGCCATCACCGGTCTGATCGGTCGCTACGACCAGCTCGGCCGTTATTTCGATCGCTCCGCGATCGATCGGATCGATTCCTATTTCGGTCAGGCGGCGTTGCGGCTGGCCGCGGTCGAGCTGATCAACCGGGAAGCCGCCACCATCGTCCGGGAGGCGGCCCAGCGCCTCTGGCTGGAGGACCCCGAGCTGCTGCTGCCCGGCGGCAACGCCTACACCACCCGGCGTCTGGCGGCCTGCCTGCGCGACATGGATTACTTCCTGCGCTACGCCAGCTACGCCCTGGTGGCCGACGACTTCACCATTCTCGACGAGCGGGTGCTGAACGGTCTCGACGACACCTACAAGAGCCTGGGGGTTCCCACCGGCCCCACCGTCCGCAGCATCGCCCTGCTCGGTGAGGTGATCGCCGAGATGCTCGCCGATGCCGGCATGGTGGACACCGCCCTGGTGCGGGCCCCCTTTGAGCACCTCTGCCGCGGCCTTTCCTCCAGCAACGTCCGGGCCCGCTGAGGCGACCGTTCCCTAATCTCCGTTCACGACTGCTTCCCCGCCAGGTCTTGCCTCCTCTCCCAGTGCCTTCCTCCGTCAGCAGCGCCCACCGGCTCGCCCTGGACCCCATCGCCACCCCCGAGCGGCTGCTGCTCGGTCCAGGTCCATCCAACGCCCATCCCACGGTGCTGCAGGCCCTGGCCCGGATGCCGATCGGCCACCTGGATCCCCTCTACATCGACCTGATGGGTGAGGTGCAGGAGCTGCTGCGCTACGCCTGGCAGACCGACAACCGGCTCACCATCCCGATGAGCGGCACCGGCAGCGCCGCCATGGAGGCGACGCTGGCCAACACCATCGAACCCGGCGACAAGGTGCTGGTGGCCGTGATGGGCTATTTCGGCCAGCGCCTGGTCGACATGGCCGGCCGCTACCGGGCCGATGTGGTCACGATCGAGCGGCCCTGGGGAGAGGCCTTCGACCTGGCCGAGATCGAGGCGGCCCTGATCGCCCATAAGCCCTCCATCCTGGCGATGGTGCACGCCGAGACCTCCACCGGGGTGTGCCAGCCAATGGAGGGCATCGGCGACCTCTGCCGCCAGCACGACTGCCTGCTGCTGCTGGACACGGTCACCTCGCTCGGGGCGGTGCCGCTGCACATCGATGCCTGGAAGGTGGATCTGGCCTACAGCTGCAGCCAGAAGGGCCTCAGCTGCCCCCCCGGCCTGGGCCCCTTCACCATGGGCCCCCGGGCCGAGGCGAAGCTGGCCGCCCGCTCCGGCAAGGTGCCCAACTGGTACCTCGATGTCTCCCTGCTCAACAAGTACTGGGGCAGCGACCGGGTGTACCACCACACCGCCCCGGTGAACATGAATTTCGGCATGCGCGAAGCCCTGCGGCTGCTGGCCGAAGAGGGGCTGGAGGCCGCCTGGGCGCGCCACCGCAGCAATGCCGAGCGTCTCTGGGCCGGTCTGGAGCGACTGGGCCTCGACCTGCATGTCAGCGAACCCCTGCGGCTGGCCACCCTCACCACCGTCCGGATTCCCGAGGGGGTCGACGGCAAGGCCTTCAGCCGCCACCTGCTCGACCGCTTCGGCATCGAGGTGGGCGGAGGTCTCGGCGATCTGGCCGGCAAGGTGTGGCGCATCGGCCTGATGGGCTACAACAGCACCCCCGAGAACGTCGACCGGCTGCTGGCCATCTTCGAGAGCGAGCTGCCCGCCTTCCGCCCCTCACCGGCGGCGGTCGCGGCCGCCATCGCCTGAGTCAGGCCGGATCCTCTGGCCTGGCCCGGAGCTCCTGCCGGGCCAGGCGCCGCTGACGGAACCAGCTTTCCAGCTGTTCACCGGCCCGCTCCCCCAGCACGCCCCCCCGCACCACCATGTGGTGGTGGGCGCTGGGGTGGCGCGACAGATCCAGGCTGCCGCCCAGGCCGCCACGCTTCGGATCGGCCGCCCCGTAGATCACCGTGCCCACCCGCGCCTGGATCAGGGCGCCGGCGCACATCGGACAGGGCTCGAGGGTCACCAGCAGGGTGCAGCCGTTGAAGCGCCAATCGCCCCGGGCC
>NZ_JAYGHZ010000133.1:0-2596 GCF_034931285.1 Synechococcus sp. BA-120 BA3 | reverse complement strand
GGTGTGCCCGCACTGGCAGCGGGCTGGGCCGGCTGGGCGGGATCGAGCGGAGCGGGCTGGGCGGCGGTGGCCGCCGTTCCCGGCCAGCTGTCGGCATAGACGTACAGGTGGCCGAGGTTGCGGCCACCGAACTGACGCCGCATCAGCCGCCAGCCCGGCTCCAGGTGGAGCTTGAGGAAGCCGGGGGCACTGCCCCGGGTACGGGCCACGACCATCTCAGGACCCGCCCCGGCCCTGGTGGGAAAGGCCAGCAGCAGCATGTCGCCACCGCTGCGGGTGACCATCAGCCGGTAGGAGGTGGCCAGGTCCTGGCCGCCCACCCGCACCGAGTAGCCGTTGGCGTCGATGTAGCGGCTGCAGATGCCGGTGAAATCGAAGGTGGCCAGCAGGGGGTTCACAGGGGACGGCAGGCCCTCGCCCACCTCGAAGCAGGGGCGCACCGGCTTGAGCTGCTCGTAGATGTTGAGCTGGGCCTTCTCGCCCCGGGTGCCGATGGGGGCGGCCACCATCAGGAAGTTCTGCTGGTCCACCTCGGCGGCGGCGAACAGCGCGGAAGCGCGGACCGGGGCGGGGACGGCGGCGGTGGCCAGGGTGGTCGCCAGCACCGTCAGGGCCGCCAGGCCTGCGCGGGGAAGCACGGGAAAGGTCACGGCGTTCATCGAAGCGGCCTGAATCGTATGAACGGCAACCACCGGAAACCAGCCCTTGTGGCCCAATCGGCCGGCCGGTTGTCGCTCCGGCCGAGGCTATCCAGCGCGCTCAGGCGGGCTTGTTGATCCGGATCGCCACCAGCAGCGCCAGCACCGTGCCCGGCAGGCTGCCGGCCAGGATCCAGCGGGTGGCCTGGACGCCCAGATCGGGGTCGCCGTAGGAGAGCTCGAAGATCGATCCGGTGGCGGCGATGCCGAGCAGGCAGGCCAGGCCCAGGAACAGGCCGGCCAGGGGTTTCATCGGCATGGGTTCAGCGGATCGACTGGACGTCGGAGCGGCGGAAGCCCTGCTGCTGCAGGCCCTCGTTGAGGCTGAGCTCGTCGGTGACGCGATCGACGAACAGCACGCCATTGAGATGGTCCATCTCGTGCTGGATGCAGCGGGCCAGCAGGCCATCGGCCTTGAGGCGGCGGGGGCGCCCCGTCTCGTCGCGGAAGCTCACCTCCACCACCGACGGACGCACCACATCGAGGTAGACCCCGGGGATGCTCAGGCAGCCCTCTTCGTAGGTGTTGAAGGAGGCCCCGGCGGCGGTGATCTCGGGGTTGATCAGCACCAGCGGCGGAGTGGCGGCTTCCTCCAAGTCCAGATCGATCACCAGCAGCTGGCGATGCACACCCACCTGGGGGGCCGCCAGGCCGATGCCCTTGGCGGTGTACATGCTGCGCAGCATGTCGCGGGCCAGATCGCGGATCGAGGCATCCACCTTGCTGATCCGGCGGGCCGGGGCCCGCAGCTCCTTTGAGCCCAGCTTGTGGATCTCGAGGGGTGGCCGCTCCACCGGCACCTTCGGCACCAGCACGGAGTTGCCGCCCTGTTCGGCGGACCGTGCCATCTGGGCGAAGCTGCGGGCCAAGTCGTCACCTGAAACGATGGTCGCATTCTAGAAGCAGCCTGCGGAGGACTCGGGTGGGAGAGCCGTCGTTGCAGGAAGCCGGTCCCTTGCCTGCTGAATGGGCGGTGGGCCGGGCGCCCGGCATTGCCGAACCGCGGCTGGAGGGGGGACGGCTCTTCTGGCTGGAACAGCGCCCCGACGAGCGGGGTCGCAGCACCCTGATGGGGCGGGGCCGGGCCGGCGACGCGGCCGTGGAGCTGACTCCGGGGACCTGGAACCTGCGCAGCCGGGTGCACGACTACGGCGGCGGCGCCTATGCGGTGGCGGGCGACCAGGTGGTGTTCATCAACGACGGTGACCGCTGCCTCTGGCGGCTCGACCTGGCCGGCCCCAAAACGCCAACGCCTGCGGGAGCACCGCGGCGGCTCACCGCCCCGCCCGACCCGGAGCGGCCGCGGGCCTTCGCCGATGGCCTGATCGACCGGCGGCACGGGCGCTGGATCGGGGTGATGGAGCAGGACGGCCTCGACCGGCTGGTGGCCGTGCCCCTGGCGGGGGGCGAGCCGGAGCTGCTGCACGAGCCGGCCGACTTCTGCGGCTACGCCGTGCTGGCGCCGGACGGGGGCCACCTGGCCTGGGTGAACTGGGAGCAGCCGTTCATGCCCTGGGAGCGCAGCCAGCTCTGGCTCGCCGCCATCGACCCGGCCGGGCAGCTGCAGCAGGCCCGGCCCATCGCCGGCACGGCGGCCGGGGATCCCCAGGGGATCTCGGTGTTCCAGCCCCTCTGGATCGACGACGGCTCCCTGGTGGTGGCCAACGACCGCAGCGGCTGGTGGAACCTGGAACGGCTGGCGGACGTGGCCGCCCTGGGGCCGGACACCCCGCCCCGCTGGCAGCCGCTGTGTCCAATGGAGGCGGAGTTCGGCACGCCGCAGTGGGTGTATGGCCTGCGCACCACGGCCTGGGACGGCACGGGGCTGCTGGCGGCGGTCTGCCGCCAGGGACGCTGGCAGCTGGGCCGACTGGGCCTCGACGGCGGCCCCTGGCAGC
>NZ_JAYGHZ010000132.1:0-2618 GCF_034931285.1 Synechococcus sp. BA-120 BA3 | reverse complement strand
CCCCGGAGCGGCGGCGGCCGCCACCGGCCGGCGCCGGCGGGTATCGCCGCTGGGCTCGCTCTGCTCCACCAGGGTGTTCCAGCCGCCGCAACCGGCGCAGCGGCCGAAGAACTGCCGCGTCCTGGCCCCACAGGCCTGGCAGACGAACGAGGAACCGGGACGGGCCAAGGGGAGCGGGCGGTGTGTATGAAGAAAGGTGGCGTTCGGTGAATTCCCGACCTTCCGGCCGGTTCAGTGGGTCGGAACCGTGTTGCATTCTCCTCGCCGCGCAATGACGGCCTCCCCAACCGCCAAGGAAACGATCCTCGTCGTCGATGACGAGGCCAGCATTCGCCGCATCCTCGAGACGCGCCTCTCGATGATCGGCTATCAGGTGGTCACCGCCAGCGATGGCGAGGAAGCCATCGAGGCCTTCCACCGCGTCCTGCCGGACCTGGTGGTCCTCGACGTGATGATGCCCAAGCTGGACGGCTACGGCGTCTGCCAGGAGCTGCGCAAGGAATCGGACGTGCCGATCGTCATGCTCACCGCCCTTGGTGACGTGGCCGACCGCATCACCGGCCTCGAGCTCGGGGCCGACGACTACGTCGTCAAACCGTTCAGCCCCAAGGAGCTGGAGGCCCGCATCCGCTGTGTCCTGCGACGGGTCGAGAAGGACCCGGGCGCCGGGATCCCCAACTCCGGCGTGATCCAGGTGGGCGATCTCCGCATCGACACCAACAAGCGGCAGGTGTACCGGGGCGACGAGCGCATCCGTCTCACCGGGATGGAGTTCAGCCTGCTGGAGCTGCTGGTGAGCCGATCCGGCGAGCCCTTCAGCCGCGGCGAGATCCTCAAGGAGGTGTGGGGCTACACGCCAGAGCGTCACGTGGACACCCGCGTGGTGGATGTCCACATCTCGCGGCTGCGCTCCAAACTGGAGGATGATCCGGCCAACCCCGAGCTGATCCTCACGGCGCGGGGCACCGGCTATCTGTTCCAGCGCATCGTTGAACCCGTTGCCACCGAAGGATCCTGAAGGCGCAGGGCGCGACGGCCGTCGCTTCGCCTCCAACCGCCCCAAACCCAACCGCACGATCCGCCGCCTGGTGATCTGGTACCGGCGCAACGCCGCCGTCACCAGCCTCGTGGGCACCGCCACCGCCACCGCCAGCGGCGCCGCCTCGGGGGCCGTGTCGGTGGCCGGCAGCATGGCCGGTGCCGCCACCAACGTGGCGGGTTCCGTGCTCCAGCCCCTGGTGTTCGATCCGCTGCGGCGTCTGCAGCAGGGCAGCCACACCGGCGCCGCCATCGACGACCGCCAGCGCCTCTGGGTGGCCGTCGACGGCATGGGCGGGGACCACGCCCCGGGGCCGATCCTGGAGGGCTGCCTGAAGGCCGTGGCCCTGCTGCCCCTGCGCATCCGCTTCGTGGCCGAGCCGGAGCCGCTCCGGCAGGCGGTGGCGGCCATGGGCCTGGGCCAGGAGCTGGAGGAGGCGGTGCAGCGCGGCCTGATCCAGGTGGTGCCCAGCGGCCCGTCGGTGGGCATGAACGAGGAGGCCACCGTGGTGCGCCGCAAGCGCGACGCCAGCATCAACGTGGCCATGGACCTGGTCAAGAAAGGGGAGGCCACCGCCGTCTATTCCGCCGGCAACTCCGGCGCCGTGATGGCGGCGGCGATCTTCCGCCTCGGCCGTCTGGCCGGCATCGACCGCCCCGCCATCGGCGCCCTGTTCCCCACCAAGGACCCCAGCCAGCAGGTGCTGGTGCTCGACGTGGGGGCCAACATGGACTGCAAGCCCGAATGGCTGCACCAGTTCGCCCTGCTCGGGAACATCTACAGCCGCGACGTGCTGCAGGTGAAGCGCCCCCGCATCGGCCTGGTGAACATCGGCGAGGAGGAGTGCAAAGGCAACGACCTCTGCCTGCGCACCCATCCGCTGCTGGCGGGCGACGAGCGCTTCGTGTTCGCCGGCAACTGCGAGGGGCGCGACATCCTCTCCGGTGACTTCGATGTCGTGGTCTGCGACGGCTTCACCGGCAACGTGCTGCTCAAGTTCCTCGAATCGGTGGGCAGCGTCCTGCTGGACGTGCTGCGGGCCGAGCTGCCCCGGGGCCGCCGGGGCAAGGTGGGCTCGGCGTTCCTGCGCAGCAACCTGGTGCGGATCAAGAAACGCCTCGACCATGCCGAGCACGGCGGGGCCCTGCTGCTCGGGGTCGACGGTGTCTGCGTCATCGGCCACGGCAGCAGCCGGGCCCTCTCGGTGGTGAGTGCCCTGCGCCTGGCCCACTCCGCCGCCAGCCACGGCGTCATGGACGACCTGCACGCCCTCGGCGAGGGGAGCGCCGGAGTGGCAACCACCTGTGGTTGACTGTGCCCACCTGTGAACCGAATGGGTGCCGCTCGGCTCGGACAAGACGGTGACCACGGCCGCCTTGCGGGGAATGGCTCTGGTGGGCTGCGGACGCGCCCTCCCTGCCGCCAGCATCAGTAACGACCAGCTGAGCGAGCGGGTCGAGACCAACGACGACTGGATCCGCAGCCGCACCGGCATCGGCGCCCGGCGGGTCGCCGGCCCCGGCGAGACCGTCACCAGCCTGGCCGCCGAGGCGGGCCGGGCGGCCCTGGCCGGCCACAT
>NZ_JAYGHZ010000131.1:0-2622 GCF_034931285.1 Synechococcus sp. BA-120 BA3 | reverse complement strand
GAGGAGGAACTGCGCCGCCGCACCGGCACCAGCTGCTTCGGCGCCGACGGCGATAGCCTGGCCTCGGTGGTGCTGGCGGCCCTGCGGCGCCGCGGCGAGACCCTGGCGGTGGCGGAATCGTGCACGGGCGGTGGCCTCGGGGCCGCCCTGGTGGCGGTGCCGGGGGCGTCGGAGGTGTTCCTCGGTGGCGTGATCGCCTACGCCAACGCCGTCAAGCAGGCGGTGCTGGGGGTGCCGGCGGCGCTGCTCGAGCGCCATGGGGCGGTGAGCGATCCGGTGGCCGAGGCGATGGCGGCGGGGGTGCGACGTCTCACGGGGGCCACCTGGGCCCTGGCGGTCACGGGCGTCGCCGGACCTGGTGGCGGCACGGCCGAGAAGCCGGTGGGGCTGGTGCACATCGCCGTGGCCGGGCCCGACGGCTGCCGCAGCGAGGCGGTGCGCTTCGGCAGCGGCCGCGAGCGCGGCTGGATCCAGACACTGACGGTGGGGGAAAGCCTGAACCGGCTGCGGTTACGGCTGAACACTGGGGCGATCTGAGCCGGCCTGATCGGAACATCTGCTGCCGCGGCCGCCATCGATCACGAATCCTGAGGGATGGACTTTTCCCCCCGGCCTGGGCTTTTTCCCCCGAAAGCAGGGACGTTTTCCACAGGTGGCGGCGGTCGGCCCGAGTGGCCGGAGGGGCCCTGGCTCCGTGTTGCGGGAAAGGCCTCCCCCCCTTGACCACGTCCCCCGGCGGGTACCGCTCCGGCGGCCACCCCCGGGCGGCGGCCGGGAAGCCGCCCCGCGCCGGGATTCTCAGCGGCGGTCCCTTGGGACCGGCCCGGTGGGGGTCGCTTTGACGCGGGGGGCGGCCCCATGGCCTGATGGGGGGGACCGACGACCAGCGCCGCATGAGCCAGATTCCCGACCACGCTCCCCGCACCGTCAGCATCGAGAACCAGATGCCGGAGGACCTGTTCGAGGCGATGCGGGAGTTCATCCGGGTGCACCCCCAGTGGGACCAGTACCGGCTCATGCAGGCCGCCCTGGCCGGTTTCCTGGTCCAGCACGGCAGCCATGACCGCGCCGTGGCCCGTCATTACCTCAACGGCCTGTTCCGCCGCGAGCCCGCACCGGTGGAACACCCTCCTTCTAGGGTGGTTTCTGACCGTCTCGATCCTTCCTCTTGAGCGCCGGCACCCTCTACGACAAGGTCTGGGAGCTGCACCGCGTCGCCGATCTCCCGGGCGGTGCCACCCAGCTGTTCATCGGGCTGCACCTGATCCACGAGGTCACCAGCCCCCAGGCCTTCGCCGCCCTCGACGATCTGGGCCTGTCGGTGCGCCACCCTGAACGCACGGTCGCCACGGTCGACCACATCGTTCCCACCACCTCCCAGGCCCGGCCTTTCGCCGACCCCCTGGCCGAGGAGATGCTCGCCACCCTGGAGACCAACTGCGCCCGGCACGGCATCACCCTCCATGGCCTCGGCAGCGGTCGCCAGGGGATCGTGCACGTGATCGCCCCGGAGCTGGGGCTCACCCAGCCCGGCATGACGGTGGCCTGCGGCGATTCCCACACCTCCACCCACGGTGCCTTCGGGGCCATCGCCTTCGGCATCGGCACCAGCCAGGTGCGTGACGTGCTCGCCAGCCAGAGCCTGGCGATGGGCAAGCTCAAGGTGCGTCGGATCCGGGTGGAGGGGACCCTGCAGAGCGGGGTCTACGCCAAGGATCTGGTGCTGCACGTGATCCGCACCCTGGGGGTGAAGGGGGGCGTGGGCTACGCCTACGAGTTCGCTGGCCCGGCGATCGAGGCCCTCTCCATGGAGGAGCGGATGACGCTCTGCAACATGGCCATCGAGGGCGGGGCGCGCTGCGGCTACGTCAACCCCGATGCCGTCACCTTCGCCTACCTGAAGGGGCGGCCCCATGCCCCCGCCGGCGAGGCCTGGGAGCGTGCCGTCGCCTGGTGGAGCGCCCTCGCCTCCGGCCCCGACGCCGTCTTCGATGACGAGGTGGTGTTCGATGCGGCCACGATCGCGCCCACCGTCACCTGGGGCATCACCCCGGGGCAGGCCATCGGCGTCGATGAAGCCGTGCCCACCCTCGAGCAGACCGACAGCGACGAGCGGCCGATCGCCGAGGAGGCCTACCGCTACATGGATCTGCGCCCAGGGGCGCCGATCGAGGGGCTGCCGGTGGATGTCTGCTTCATCGGCAGTTGCACCAACGGTCGCCTCAGCGACCTGCGGGCCGCTGCCGCCGTCGCCCGGGGCCGGCAGGTGGCGGCGGGCATCAAGGCCTTCGTGGTCCCGGGCAGTGAGCAGGTGGCGGCCGCGGCCGAGGCCGAGGGCCTCGATGCGGTGTTCCGCGCGGCCGGCTTCGAGTGGCGCGAGCCGGGCTGCTCCATGTGTCTGGCCATGAACCCCGACCGGCTCGAGGGGCGCCAGATCAGCGCCAGTTCCAGCAACCGCAACTTCAAGGGCCGCCAGGGGTCCGCCACCGGCCGCACCCTGCTGATGAGCCCGGCCATGGTGGCCGCGGCGGCGGTGAGCGGCCATGTGGCCGACGTGCGCCGCCTGATCGCCAGCCCGTCCTCCCCAGAGCCCGCCCCCACCCCCGCATGATCGCCACCCCC
>NZ_JAYGHZ010000130.1:0-2648 GCF_034931285.1 Synechococcus sp. BA-120 BA3 | reverse complement strand
GGGCCACGGCTGGCCATCGCCCCGCACCAGAGCAGGTCGAGATCGAGACGGCGGGGTCCCCAGCGCTCGCGGCGTTCGCGGCCGAACGCCGCCTCCAGCCGCAGCAGCCGCGCCAGCAGCGCCAGCGGATCGGGCCAGGTTCCGTCGAGCCCCCGGGCGGAGTGCTGCTGCGCGACCAGGACGGCATTGAGATAGGGCGGCTGTCCCGGCGGCCCCCCCACCGGCTGGGTGCGGAACCGGGGCGACCAGGACAGCTGCAGCGGCTCCGCGGCCCAGGCGCCAAGCTCCGCCTCCAGCTGGGGTCGCACCGCCGTGAAGGTGGCGACGGGGTCGCCGAGGTTGGCCCCGAGGGCGATGGCCAGGCTGGATGGAGAGGGGCGAGCCGCGGGGGCGACCGGAGGGGGAGGCATCGGCTCAACCGCCGAAGACCGCCAGGTTGAGGAGGGCGGGCTCCCCCAGCCAGGCGGCATGGTCGGTGTGGTCGGCCAGATCATGGCCGGTGATGCCATGCACCAGCACCGTGAGGCCGCCACGGTGGGCCTCGAGCCAGGGGATCAGGGCCTCGAAGTCCGCCTGGCTGAAGCTGATCTGGCAGCTGCCGGTCGGATGGGGGCCCACGGGCTCGTGGTGAACGCGGCCCACCGGCAGGCCGAAACGGGCTGCGGCGGCCCCACAGAGGGCGGCGGCCTGCGCCGCTTCCGCTGGGCCGAAATAGACGTGGGCGTGGTAGCGCTCGTGAACGTTGGTGGGACGGCGGGTCATCGGCGGCCGAGCGGGGCCTGACACCCAGGCAGGGTATCGGGGCCAGCGGGAAGCCCACCGCCGCCACCCGGTCGGCGAGACTGGCCACCCCACCCAGCCACTGCCCCATGGTCGTCAGCGGGTCCCCTGCCGCGCCCGCCGGTGCCGCCCCCACCGGCAGCTTTCCGCTGGCCGCCATCACCGGCCACGGCACCCTGAAGCTGGCCCTGCTGCTGGCGGCGGTGGACCCCGGCCTGGGCGGGGTGGTGATCGCCGGCGGTCGCGGCACCGGCAAGTCGGTGCTGGCCCGGGGGCTCCATGCCCTGCTGCCGCCGATCGACGTGATCGACCTTGCCGATGGTCCGGGTCTGCGGCAGGCCGATCCCTCACGGCCCGACGAGTGGGACGCGGCCACACGGCGGCGCATCATCGAACTGGGCGGCGATCCCAGCGGCACCGATCCAGGCGCCCTGCTGCCCACCCGGGTGATGCCGGCCCCCTTCATCCAGGTGCCCCTGGGCGTCACCGAAGACCGGCTGATCGGCTCGGTGGACGTGGCCGCCTCCCTGACCGCCGGGGCGCCGGTGTTCCAGCCCGGGCTACTGGCGGAAGCCCACCGGGGGGTGCTCTACGTCGACGAGCTCAACCTGCTCGATGACGGCATCACCAACCTGCTGCTGGCGGCGGTGGGATCCGGCGAGAACCGCATCGAACGGGAGGGGCTGAGCCTGTCGCACCCCTGCCGCTGCCTGCTGATCGCCACCTACAACCCGGAGGAGGGGGCGGTGCGCGACCACCTGCTCGACCGCTTCGCCATTGCCCTGTCGGCCAACCAGCTGCTCGACACCGACCAGCGGGTGGCGATCACCCGCTCGGCCCTCGACCACGGGGCCTCCAGCAGCGCCTTCGGCGCCCGCTTTCAGGAGGAAACCGAGGCCCTGGCCACCCAGCTGCTGCTGGCCCGCCAGTGGCTGCCGGATGTGGCCATCGACCGCGAGCAGATCCGCTACCTGGTCACCGAAGCCATCCGCGGTGGCGTCGAGGGCCACCGGGCCGAGCTCTATGCGGTGCGGGTGGCCCGGGCCCATGCGGCCCTCTCCGGCCGCGACCGGGTGGAGGCGGACGACCTGCAGGTGGCCGTACGGCTGGTGATCGCCCCGCGGGCCCTGCAGCTGCCGCCCCCGGATCCCGACCAGCCCATGGAGCCCCCGCCGCCGCCGCCACCCCAGGGGGAGCAGCCCCCGGAGGAACCGGAGCCGCCGGAGCAGGAGCCGGAGAACGAGGATCCCGAGGATCAGGACGACGACGACCAGGACGACAGCCCCCAGGACCAGGCCCCGCCCCAGATCCCGGAGGAGTTTCTCCTTGATCCGGAGGCCACCGCCATCGACCCGGACCTGCTGGTGTTCGCCTCGGCGAAGGCCAAGAGCGGCGGCAGCGGCAGCCGGGCGGTGGTGTTCAGCGACAGCCGCGGCCGTTACGTGAAGCCGATGCTGCCCCGGGGCCCCGTGCGCCGCATCGCCATCGACGCCACCCTGCGGGCCGCCGCGCCGTATCAGAAGGCCCGCCGCGCCAGGGAGCCCCACCGCAAGGTGATCGTGGAGGAGGGGGACCTGCGGGCCAAGCAGCTGCAGCGCAAGGCCGGCGCCCTGGTGATCTTCCTGGTGGATGCCAGCGGCTCGATGGCCCTGAACCGCATGCAGAGCGCCAAGGGGGCCGTGATCCGCCTGCTCACCGAGGCCTACGAGAACCGCGACGAGGTGGCCCTGATCACCTTCCGCGGCGAGCAGGCCGAGGTGCTGCTGCCGCCCACCCGCTCGATCACCGCCGCCCGCCGGCGGCTGGAGTCGATGCCCTGCGGCGGCGGCTCGCCCCTGGCCCACGGCCTCGCCCAGGCGGCCCGGGTG
>NZ_JAYGHZ010000129.1:0-2717 GCF_034931285.1 Synechococcus sp. BA-120 BA3 | reverse complement strand
GCCCTGGACCTGCCGGCGGCCGACCGCCTGATCCAGGCCGCCGCCGCCGCCGGCCTGCATCTCCACCACAGCCAGGTGCTGCGCTTCAGCCGGCCGCAGCAGGGGGGGCTGGCCGCCCTGCGCCACCTGAGGAACCTCGGCGCCACCGCCAGCCCCCAGCCCCCCCTTGGGGCCGGTGAGCTGCGCCGGCTCCTGGCCCACTGGCCCGTGGAGGAGTCCCTCACCTGGGAGGTGCTGCTCCTGGTCGGCCACCGCGACCACCCCGCCCCCTCTGCCCGATGAGCTCCCCCCTCCAGTTCGTGGTCTGCGGCACCGACACCGACGTCGGCAAGACGGTGGTGAGCGCCCTGCTGGTGCAGGGCCTGGGGGCCCACTACTGGAAACCGGTCCAGAGCGGCCTGGAGGACGGCGGCGACAGCGGCCGGGTGCAGCGGCTGCTCAACCTGCCTGCCGAGCGGTTGTGGCCGGAGGCCTACCGTCTCACGGCCCCCGTGTCCCCCCACTGGGCGGCCGAGCGGGACGGCCTCAGCATCGATCCGGCCCGGCTGGCCCTGCCGGCCTGGGACGGGCCCTTGGTGGTGGAGACGGCGGGCGGTCTGCTGGTGCCCCTGCGGCGCGACTGGCTGCAGATCGATCAGATCGCGGCCTGGGGCCTGCCGGTGCTGCTGGTGGCCCGCAGCGGCCTGGGCACCCTCAACCACACCCTGCTGTCCCTGGAGGCGCTGGAGCGGCGTTCGATCCCCGTGCTCGGCCTGGTGCTCAACGGCGATCCTCACCCCGACAATCCCCGCACCCTGGCCGCCCTCGGCGGGGTGCCGGTGCTGGCGGAGCTGCCGCCCCTGGATCCCCTCGACCGGGAAGGCCTGGAGCGCCAATGGCACCGCAGTGGCCTGGCCCGTAGCCTGCAGCCATGAGCCGTAAGCATTTCCTGGTGACAGGCACCATTGCCGCACTCTGTGCGGGCATCCTGGTGCTGTTCACCGACATCGAGACCAGCGTCACCCGCTGGGTCAACTGCGGGCCGATCGCCACCGAGGGCGAACGCCGTTCGGAGGTCTGCCGCTGAGCCCCACCGTGACCGGACCCGGCTGGCATCCCCACCTCTGGCACCCCTTCACCCAGGTGGCCACCGCCGATCCGCCCCTGCAGGTGGTGCGCGGCGAGGGCGCCCTGCTGGAACTGGAGGACGGCCGCCGGCTGATCGATGCCATCAGCAGCTGGTGGGTGACCCTGCACGGCCACGGCGAGCCCGCCATCGCCGACGCCGTCGCCCAGCAGGCCCGCAGCCTGGAGCAGGTGGGCTTCTCCGATTTCCGCCACCCGGCCGCCGAGCAGCTGGCCGAACGCCTGGCCGTCTGCAGTGGCCTGGAGCGGCTGTTCTTCTCCGACAACGGCTCCACGGCGGTGGAGGTGGCCCTCAAGATCGCCTGGCAGTGGTGGCGCAACCGGGGCGAGCCGCGCCGGCAGCTGATCGCCTTCGAGGGGGCGTATCACGGCGACACCTTCGGCGCCATGGCGGTGGGGGAGCGCTCCCTGTTCTCCGAGGCGTTCGAGCCGCTGCTGTTCGCCGTGGCCCGGGCCCCCTGGCCCGCCACCTGGTGGGGCGACGACGGGGTGGAGGCGCGGGAGGCGGCGGCCCTGGAGCGGCTGGAGCAGCTGCTGGAAACGCCCACCGCGGCGGTGATCCTCGAACCCTTGCTTCAGGGGGCCGGCGGCATGGCCCTGGTGCGGGAGGAGTTCCTGCGCCGGGTGGAGGCGCTGGTGCGCACCAGCGGGGCCCTGCTGATCGCCGACGAAGTCATGACCGGCTTCGGCCGCAGCGGCCACCTGTTCGCCTGCCAGCGGGCCGGCATCCACCCCGACCTGATGGCCCTCTCCAAGGGGCTCACGGGCGGCTTCCTGCCCATGGGCGTCACCCTGGCCCGGGAGGCCATCTTCGAGGGCTTCATCGGCACCACCCCCGGCCTGACCCTCTTCCACGGCCACAGCTTCACCGCCAACCCCCTCGGTTGCGCCGCCGCCCTGGCCAGCCTTGATCTGCTGCAGGAGCGGCCGGAGCGCCACCAGGGATTCGAGGCGCGCCACCGTCCCCACCTGGAGGCCCTGGCGCGCCATCCCCTGGTGCGGCGGCCGCGGTTACTTGGCAGCGTCGCCGCCTTCGAGGTGGCCACCGACGCCCCCGGCTACCTCAATCCCGTAGGCCAGCGGCTGCAACGCCAGGCCCTGGCCCGGGGGGTGTTCCTGCGGCCCCTGGGCCAGGTGGTCTACCTGCTGCCGCCGCTGTGCATCGACGACGACCAGCTGGCCCGGTGCTACGCGGTGATCGGGGAAGCCCTCTCGAGCCTCTGAGCGGGCGCAGGAGGCCGGGGCTGTGGCGAGACCTCAGGGTCCCGCCAGGATCGCCGCCTCCACGTCGGCCCGCGACAGTCCGTAGGGAAACTGGCGCGCCGTGGTGCGGCCCTCCTGGTGCCAGCTCACCCGCAGTTCCTCCACCTCCATCTCGATCCGGGCGCTCCACTCGGGGCGGTGCAGGTCCCAGTGGGCCACATTGCTGCGCGACTGACTGGCGCCGAGCTGGCGGAGCCAGGCCTCCAGGGCGGGCAGGGGGTGGTTGTAGAGCGGCGTGGGCGCGGGGGGCAGGGTCGCCATCGGATGGACAGGGGAAGGGAGGATCAGGCGGCGGGCGGCTGGGGGAGCGGGGGCGCTGGATCACATGC
>NZ_JAYGHZ010000128.1:0-2741 GCF_034931285.1 Synechococcus sp. BA-120 BA3 | reverse complement strand
GGGCCCTCAGGGCCGGCTGGGGCGGCACCGCCGGCGGCCGCAGGCCCGCCAGCAGGGCCTTGAGGTAGAGCCCGCTGCCCCCCACCAGCAGGGCCACGCCGCGGCGGCGGTGCTCCGCCTCGATGGCGGCGGTGGCCAGGGCCGTGAATTCCTGCAGGGTGAGGGGCCGGTCGGGGTCGCTCAGGTCCAGCAGCTCGTGCCGTACCCGGGCCCGCTGTTCGGGGCTGGGCTTGGCCGTGCCCACGTCCATGTGGCGGTACATCTGGCGGGAGTCCACCGAGAGCACGGCCAGGTCGAGGGCTTCGGCCAGTTCGATCGCCAGGGCGGTCTTGCCGCTGGCCGTGGGTCCCAGCAGGGCGATCACCAGCGGCCGATCGGCTTCGGATGCGGCTCCGGAGGGGGGCGCCACGGGGCGGCCTGGGCGGGGGATCGGGCCATCCTGCCGGAGGCGGGATCGGAGGGCGGTTGCACCCCCGTCCCGAATCGGTGCTCAGAGGCGCCTCTGGGGCCCTGCGGGACGGCGGTGGTAGATTGACCTTTGCGCAGCGTCCTTCAAGCGTCGCTACGCCCCATCGCCGCCCCATCGCCCCTGGGATCCGCCGTCCTTGTCAGCCCCCTGGGGAGCCTTTTTTCTGAATGAGCGACGCCATCAAAGTCGAAGCGGCCTACGGCGCCGAACAGATTCAGGTGCTGGAAGGCCTGGAGCCGGTGCGCAAACGGCCCGGCATGTACATCGGCACCACCGGGCCCCGGGGACTCCACCATCTCGTCTATGAGGTCGTCGACAACTCGGTCGACGAGGCCCTGGCGGGCCACTGCGACGAGATCCTGGTGACCCTGCACGGGGATGGCTCCGCCAGCGTCACCGACAACGGCCGCGGCATCCCCACCGACATCCATCCCCGCACCGGCCGCAGCGCCCTGGAGACGGTGCTGACCGTCCTGCACGCCGGCGGCAAGTTCGGCAGCGGCGGTTACAAGGTGTCCGGTGGCCTGCACGGCGTCGGCATCTCGGTGGTCAACGCCCTCAGCGAGTGGGTGGAGGTGACCGTCCACCGCCAGGGCCAGGTCCACCGCCAGCGCTTCGAGCGGGGCCTGCCCATCGGCACCCTCGCCTCCGAGGACGCCCCCGACGCCCACACCGGCACGTCGGTGCGCTTCCGGCCCGACATCGAGATCTTCAGCGGCGGGATCGAGTTCGACTACCACACCCTCTCGGCCCGTCTGCGGGAGCTCGCCTACCTCAATGGCGGTGTCCGCATCGTCTTCCGCGACGAGCGCACCGCCGCCGCCGGCACAGGTGGTGAGGCCCACGAGGAGATCTACCACTACGAAGGCGGCATCAAGGAGTACGTCGCCTACATGAACGCGGAGAAGGATCCGCTCCATCCCGAGATCATCTACGTCAACGCCACCAAGGACGGCGTCCAGGTGGAGGCGGCGCTGCAGTGGTGCGTCGATGCCTATTCCGACAGCATCCTCGGGTTCGCCAACAACATCCGCACCGTCGACGGCGGCACCCACATCGAGGGCCTCAAGACGGTGCTCACCCGCACCCTCAACACCTTCGCCAAGAAGCGCGGCAAGCGCAAGGACGCCGACGCCAACCTGGCCGGTGAGAACATCCGCGAAGGCCTGACGGCCGTGCTGTCGGTGAAGGTGCCGGATCCTGAGTTCGAGGGCCAGACCAAGACCAAGCTGGGCAACACCGAAGTGCGCGGCATCGTCGACACGACGGTGGGTGAGGCGCTCGGCGAATACCTGGAATTCAACCCCCAGGTGATCGACCTGATCCTCGAGAAGGCGATCCAGGCTTTCAACGCCGCCGAGGCCGCCCGCCGCGCCCGGGAGCTGGTCCGGCGCAAGTCGGTGCTGGAGAGTTCCACCCTGCCCGGCAAGCTGGCCGACTGCAGCTCCCGCGATCCCAGCGAGTCGGAGATCTACATCGTGGAGGGGGACTCGGCCGGTGGCTCGGCCAAACAGGGCCGCGACCGCCGCTTCCAGGCCATCCTGCCCCTGCGCGGCAAGATCCTCAACATCGAGAAGACCGACGACGCCAAGATCTACAAGAACACCGAGATCCAGGCCCTGATCACGGCCCTGGGGCTGGGCATCAAGGGGGAGGACTTCGAGGAGAAGAATCTCCGCTATCACCGCATCGTCATCATGACCGACGCGGATGTCGACGGCGCCCACATCCGCACCCTGCTGCTCACCTTCTTCTACCGCTACCAGAAGGCGCTTGTGGAGGGCGGCTACATCTACATCGCCTGCCCGCCCCTCTACAAGGTGGAGCGCGGCAAGAATCACAACTACTGCTACAACGAAAACGAGCTCAAGAAGGTGCTGGAAGGCTTCGGTGAGAAAGCCAACTACAACATCCAGCGCTTCAAGGGCCTCGGCGAGATGATGCCCAAGCAGCTCTGGGAAACCACCATGGACCCGGAGACCCGGATGATGAAGCGGGTGGAAATCGAGGATGCCCTCGAGGCCGACCGCATCTTCACGATCCTGATGGGCGACAAGGTCGCCCCCCGCAGGGAGTTCATCGAGACCCACAGCGCCGAGCTGGATTTCGCCCAGCTCGATATCTGATGCGGCCGCGCCCTGCGATGCCCCTGCCGGCCTGGCGCTGGGCGGCCCTTCTGGGCTTTGCCCTGATGGCCCCCGCCGCCCTCCCCGCCGGCGGCGGCGAGCGACGATTGCCGGAGGTGCGGCGACGGGAGCGCCAGGCCGAGCCC
>NZ_JAYGHZ010000127.1:0-2745 GCF_034931285.1 Synechococcus sp. BA-120 BA3 | reverse complement strand
GGTCTTCACCGTCACCGGCAGCCGCACCGCCGCCGCCACCGCCGCCACGATCCGCAGGGCCAGATCCGGCTGGCGCAGCAGGCCGCTGCCGCCTCCCTTGCGGGCGATCTTGCGCACCGGGCAGCCCATGTTGATGTCGATCAGCCAGGCCCCGGCGGCCTCGGCCCGGCGGGCCGCCTCGGCCATGGCGTCGGGCCGGTGGTCGAACAGCTGCACCCCGACCGGACCGGAATCCTGATCGAGGGCCGCCATCTTGGCGCCGCCGTGGCCCAGCTCCAGGGCCGTGGCATTGACCATCTCCGTGAACAGGAGGGCGTCGGGGGCCCAGCGGCGCACCAGTCCGCGGAAGATCCCGTCGCTCACCCCCGCCAGGGGCGACTGCAGCACCCGGCAGTGGAGCTGCCGGTCGGTGCCGTTGCCGGCCAGCTGGAGGGGGCCGGTGGGGCAGGGGTGGGTGTTGGGACTGGGCATGCTGGGGTCACTCTCGGATGCCAGTCGCCGCCGTGGACGCTGCCGCCGCTCCCCCCTGGAAGCCCGAAGGCGCCCCGGAACCCTTCCCCCTCAGCCGCGCCCTGCTGGAGGCGGTGCTGGCCGACCGCACCAGCGATCGCTTCGTGTGCCGGCTGGTCTGGGAACGGCTGGGCTACCGCCCGGACGCCGAGGGCCGCTGGCAGGCCGGCCCCGACACCCCGCCGGCCTGGGCCGAGGCCTTTCCCGAGGCTCCCGAGGTGATCGCCGAGCGGCCCGCGAGCGTGCGGCTCACCCGATCGATCGCCCCCGAGCACAAGCAGCTGCTCAAGCAGCAGCTGGGCTTCGCCGGGTACCGCATCGACGGCCTCTACCCCCGCCGCACCCGTCGGGCTACGGCGGTGAACTGGCTGCTGGCCCACCTGGCCGAGCGCGGCGAGCCCCTGCCGGAGGCGGGCCCGCTGCCGGAGCTCCTGGATCCGCCCGAGGACCCGGTGGCCGGCCATCCCGGCGAACCCCCGGTGGGTTGAGGCGGCGGTGGGCGGGGGCGTCGGTGGCTCTGTAGGGTCTAGGTAACGCATCCGTCGTAAGGCATAAGTCAGATTGGCGCTCCCCGTCGTCGCCGTGATCGGACGCCCCAACGTGGGCAAGTCCACGCTGGTCAACCGGCTGTGCCGCAGCCGTGAGGCGATCGTCCACGACCAGCCCGGTGTGACCCGGGACCGCACCTACCAGGAGGGCTTCTGGGGTGACCGCACCTTCCGGGTGGTGGACACCGGCGGCCTGGTGTTCGATGACGACAGCGAGTTCCTGCCGGAGATCCGGGAGCAGGCCAACCTTGCCCTGGCCGAGGCCTCGGTGGCGGTGGTGATCGTCGATGGCCAGCAGGGCGTCACCGCCGCCGATGAATCGATCGCCGAGTGGCTGCGCGGCCACAACGTCCCCGTGCTGCTGGGGGTGAACAAGTGCGAGTCGCCTGATCAGGGCCTGGCCATGGCGGCCGACTTCTGGGGGCTGGGCCTGGGCGAACCCCACCCGATCTCCGCCATCCACGGCGCCGGCACGGGCGACCTGCTCGACCGGGTGATCAGCTTTCTGCCAGCCACCACCGAGGCCGACGAGGCCGAGCCGATCCAGCTGGCGATCATCGGCCGCCCCAACGTGGGCAAGTCCAGCCTGCTGAATGCCATCTGCGGCGAGAACCGGGCCATCGTCAGCCCGATCCGCGGCACCACCCGCGACACCATCGACACCACCCTCGAGCGGGAGGGCCACACCTGGAAGCTGATCGACACCGCCGGCATCCGGCGGCGTCGCAGCGTCGACTACGGCCCGGAATACTTCGGCATCACCCGCAGCTTCAAGGCGATCGAGCGCAGCGACGTCTGCATCCTGGTGATCGATGCCCTCGACGGCGTCACCGAGCAGGACCAGCGCCTGGCGGGCCGCATCGAGGAGGACGGCCGCGCCTGTGCCGTGGTCGTCAACAAGTGGGACGCCATCGAGAAGGACAGCCACACCATGAGCGCCATGGAGAAGGAGCTGCGCGCGAAGCTCTACTTCCTCGACTGGGCGCCGATGCTGTTCACATCCGCCCTCACCGGCCAGCGGGTGGAGAGCATCTTCGCCATCGCCGCGGTGGCGGTGGAGCAGCACCGCCGCCGGGTGAGCACCTCGGTGGTGAATGAGGTGCTGCAGGAGGCCCTGCGCTGGCGCTCGCCCCCCACCACCCGCGGCGGCCGCCAGGGCCGCCTCTACTACGGCACCCAGGTGGCGACACGCCCCCCCAGCTTCACCCTGTTCGTCAACGAACCCAGGCTGTTCGGCGACACCTACCGCCGCTACGTCGAGCGCCAGATCCGCGAGGCCCTGGGCTTCGAGGGATCGCCGGTGCGGCTCTTCTGGCGCGGCAAGCAGCAGCGGGACGCCGAGAAGGAGCAGGCCCGTCACCAGAGCCGGGGCGGCTGAGGTCGATGGGGACGGCGATTCCGGGGGCGATCCAGGGGGACCTGGCCTGAATGGACTGGTTGCGGCAGCTGCCGATCGGTCAGTACGTCGATGACGGCGAGGGCGGTGAGGGCGGCCGCGGCAGCTGGCTGCGGCGGCTGGACCCCCGGGTGAAGCTGGTCTGGACGGTGGCGTTCCTGGTGACGCCGATCCTGGCCGGGCCCCTCTGGCGGCTGGCCCTGGTGGGGCTGCTGCTGCTGATCACCGCCGTCAGCGGCCTCCCCTGGCGCCTCTGGCGGCAGAGTCTGCCGCTGCTGATCGCCCTGGCGC
>NZ_JAYGHZ010000126.1:0-2757 GCF_034931285.1 Synechococcus sp. BA-120 BA3 | reverse complement strand
GCGGTCTTGAGCTTGCGGATGATCTGTTCGGATGTGTGCCTGGTGCGTTTCATGGTCGAGTCCCCGGCCCAGTCTGGCCGGCTGAAGACTCTCATTCACCCTGGACCGGTTTCCGGGGTCCACGTCAGGCGTACTCTCCTGGAGAGCCGAATTGAACTGAGGATTTTGTACTCCCAGCGCAAACTAGCGGCTAGGATCTGCGCCCCCGGGGCTGTAGAGAACAGCTCAGCGTTCAGGAACTCATCCCTTAACAGGCCGTTATAGACGATGTCGAGTAGACTTCAAACGGCTCAGCAAAGCCGTTCTCCCAAGGTAATCCTGACTTGATGTGGCCCGTGCTGGTGGTGCCGCTCGCCTCTCACCTGTCCCGTATAGTCTGCTCAATGAACTCCGGCCCGTTATTGGACCAAATGAACGCCGGGGCCGGGTAGAGGCTGGAGAGATTCACCAGCCCTGCCACGACATCCTTGGCCTTGCACCGCCTGCCAACCCTGATCGCCAGCCGGAGACGGCTGTGTTCGTCAATCACGTTCAGGAACTTGCGTCTGCGGCAATCGACGGTGGCATTGAACTGGAAGTCCATGGCCCAGACCTGCTCGAGATGCTAGGCCCGGTGTCGCCTGACCGAGCCGTATGCGGGCCGTGCACGCTTTCGCTTCCTGGGCGTAGGCCGCTGCAGGCCTTCCTCGCGCCAGAGCCGTTGCACAAGCTGTCAGGCGACATCGATAACTGGACCAGAGGCGACACGTAAACTCGCCGACCACCCGGCAGACGAAGCGTTCAGAAGCCCGGTAACGCTCCTGAAGGACCACGAGAGCACTGCGGCGGAGTTTCAGGCTCAGAAGTTTCCCTCGGCGAGGTCCTTGAGCATGGCCTTCTCCAGCTCGACTTCTGCCAGAAGCTTTTTGAGCCGGGCGTTCACCTTCTCCAGCTGGATCAGTCGCCGGGCTTACTCGGCCTGCATGCTGCCGTACTTCTGTTGCCAGCGGTGGTACGTCGGCTGCGTCACTTCGATGACGCGGCAGACTTCGGCGACGGTCTAGCATTGGGCGATCAACTGCTCGGCGTTGTTGAGCTTGCGGATGATCTGCTCCGCTGTGTGCCAGGTGCGTTTCATG
Source organism: Synechococcus sp. BA-120 BA3 (assembly GCF_034931285.1). NCBI lineage: Bacteria > Bacillati > Cyanobacteriota > Cyanophyceae > Synechococcales > Synechococcaceae > Synechococcus > Synechococcus sp. BA-120 BA3. The sequence goes on along the minus strand of NZ_JAYGHZ010000126.1, from coordinate 1,639 downwards.
GTGGAGTCTGGCCGGCTGAAGACTCTCATTCACCCAGGCCCCGTTTACGCGGTCCACCTCACTCAAACTTACCCTGGAAAGCTCGCTCATCAGTATCACACCCACGGGCGGTGAAACCGGCGTACGTAACAGCCGTTTGCTGCTGCGGCTGCTGGCATGGGCCGACAGCGTGGGCGGTTGGCAGGTTTTCGACAGCTCCACGGGCTTCCTCCTCTCCGAAGGCTCGGTGCACAGCCTCAACGCCTCCAGGGGGCGGCCACCCTGAAGGCAGGCGAGCCATTTCCTGGACTGAGCCTGAAGCTCACTGAGATCTGGGAAGCCCCTGATCTCTGGGCCACCAGCTGAATGTGGAACCTGACGCTCAGCTTGCAGGCACCCGCGCCTCCGTCTCAATCCGCTGGACGCCACCGCCTGAGGGCTCGAAGTCCTGCCGCAGCCGCAGGTGCAGCAGACCGTCGGGTTCCCGCTGGGCCTCCAGCCCCGTCAGGGCCAACCCATCCAGCAGCACCCGGTTCTGGGCCGCTCCGGCACTCGGTTCGCCGTCCAGCCCGAAGGCCGGGCCGCAGCGCATCAGCACCCGCCGGCGCCAGATGGCGCTCGGTGGGCTGCCCGCCGTGTAGGTGATCGGGCCGGCCGGTGTCTGGAGCTGCAGCACCGGATCCCGGCCCCCCAGGGCGCAGGCAGCCCCGGTCCCCAGGCCCAGATCCACCCGGGTGGCCCGCTGCAGATCCCCCCGCAGCAGGGCCAGCACCCGCCGCTGCTGGCCCCGTTCCCGCACCTGCCGCACCATCCGCTCCACCTGCCGGCCCTCCGCCACCAGGGCCTGCAGCACCACCCCCCACAGCAGCAGCCCGACGCTCACCGCCACCAGCAGCTCCGCCAGCGAGAAGCCGGCCGGCCCCCTGATGGAACGACCGCGGGTACCCAGCAAGGCCATGGCGCAACTCCGGTGAAGAGAACAGGGCGGCTCAGGACGGGGGATCCGGCAGGCAGCCGCCCGGCCCCTGCCGTCCCAGGCGGGTGACCCCGAGGGGCAGGGCCACCACCACGCAGCGCACCAGATCGGTGCCCTCGGTGCTCAGCAGCACGGTGCCGCCGTCGATGATCAGCCCGTTGCTGGTGAAGCGGACCGCCGCCGGCAGGTTGTGGCTGACGTTCACCGCCAGCCCGCCGATCCCCTCCCCCAGCTCCAGGGCCGCCCCCTCGCAGGCCGGCAGGCTGCCCGCCTGGGGCTCCCGCCAGCCCGTGGCCTCCAGGCTCAGGGCACAGGGACGGCCACTGCGCAGGGCGGCATCCCGTCCCCGCTCCAGCCCCACCATCACCCGGCGGCTGGCCCCCTCCAGCCGGGCGGCGGCCAGGTCCCGGCTGGCGGAGCTGAACCCCAGCTGGGCCAGCAGACCCACCAGCACCAGGGTCAGGAGGGCTTCCGGCAGGGTGAAGCCCCCCGGCTCAGGGTGTGCCACCGCCCCCTCCCTGCGGGATCCCGCAACGCCCGAAGGCGACCGGCACATACAGCCGCTGGCGCGGTTCGGCCTCGCCGGCCACCGCCAGCCGCAGCACCACCCCGTCACCGCTGGCCGACACCTCCAGCTGGCGCGCCAGCCCCGGGGCCAGGGGCTGGGCCGCCAGGGCCTGCAGC
>NZ_JAYGHZ010000125.1:0-2771 GCF_034931285.1 Synechococcus sp. BA-120 BA3 | reverse complement strand
GCAACGGCCACCTGGCCGGGGGCCACGGCGTGCCCGATCAGCTGCGGGCCCTGGGCCTGGCGGACGTGGCCTGGTTGCTGCCCTGGGAGGCCAGCCTCGACTGCGCGGCGCTGCAGCTGGGCCTGGCGACGGCGGTTTACGGCGTCGTGTCCCCGCCGCCGGCGGGCCTGCGGCTGGGGGTGTACCTGGAAACCCACGGCGGCCGGGTGGAGATCCACCAGGTGGCCCCCGGCTCGCTGGCGGAGCGCTCCGGCCTGCGGGTCGGCGATGGCATCGCGGCGATCGATGGCCAGCCCGTGAGCAGCGCCCGCCAGGTGATCGAGCGGGTGGCCGCCCACCCGGTGGGCCAGCCCCTGGGCCTGCGCATCAAGCGGGGCGACCGGAGCCTGGAGTTGCAGCTGGCCCTTCCACTGCCGCCGGGCCCCTGAGAGCTCGTTGCGGCCTACCAGGGCAGCAGCTGGCCGTTGGCGTGCCAGAAGCTGCCGCTGGTCTCGAGGCTGAGGGCATCGATGCGGGCCAGCAGGCCGCGCACGGATTCCTCGGGGCTGATGCCCTGCGTACTGAAGCCCGTCATGCGGGTGCTCACCAGGCCGGGGTGGAGCAGGGCCACGGCGATGCCGCGGGGGCGCAGGTCGATGGCCAGCGACCGGCCGGCCATGTTGAGCGCCACCTTCGACATCCGGTAGCCGTAGGAGCCGCCGGAGCCGTTGTCGTCGATCGAGCCCATGCGGCTCGTCATCAGGATCACCTTGGCGCCCTCGCTCAGATGGCCCAGCAGGGCCCGCGTGAGCCGCAGGGGGGCGATGGCGTTGACCTCGAACTGGCGCCGCAGGCTCTCGGCATCAAGGGCCCCCAGGCTGGTGGATTCCAGGATCCCGGCGTTGAGGATCAGCGCATCCAGGCTCAGGCCGCCCAGCCGTTCCACCAGGGCGTCGATGGCGGCCCCATCGGTGAGATCGATCCCCGCCTCAATGCGCACCCCCAGGCTTTCCAGCTCCGGCGACGGGGTGCGGCAGACCGCCACCACCGTGTCGCCCCTGGCCTGGAGCTGGCGGCAGTACTCCAGGCCGATGCCGCGGTTGGTGCCGGTGATCAGAACGGTGGCCATCGGGGACGCGCTCGCTGCTGTCTGGATCGTATGGGGCTCAGCCCTCCTCCCATCGGAACCCCTGGTCATCCCAGGCCTTCGGGTCCTCGATCGGTTCGAGGTGGGTCAGCACATCGCTGCGGGGCAGGGCGACGGCGATCTCCTCTTCCAGCCGCTCGCAGAGGTCATGGCCGGCCTGCACGGTCCAGCGGCCCGGCACCAGCACATGCAAGGCGACGAAGCGGCGCGATCCGGCCACCCGGGTGCGCAGGGCATGGAAGCGGATCTCCTCCGATTCGTGGGAGGCCAGCAGCGCCTCCAGCTTTTCCTGTTCGTCGATGGGCAGCGCACGGTCGAGCAGGCCGGTGGCCGTCTCCCGCAGCAGATTCCACCCCGTCAGGGTGATGTTGAGCGCCACGGCGATGGCGATCAGCGGGTCGAGGATCGTCAGGCCGGTGAGCTTCACCAGGCCGATGCCCAGCAGCACGCCGGCGGAGGTCCAGACGTCGGTGAACAGGTGGTGGGCGTCGGCCCGCAGGGTGATCGAGTGGAAATGGCGGGAGGCCCGCAGCAGCACCCAGGCCACCACGCCGTTGAGCAGCGTCGCCACCAGGGAGAGGGCCATGCCCAGCCCCAGCTGCTCCAGCGGTTCCGGGTGCTGCAGGCGCCCCACGGCGGAGTGGATGATCGCCACGGCCGCCAGCACGATCAGGACGCTCTCCAGGCCGCTGGAGAAGTACTCGGCCTTGAAGTGGCCGTAGTGATGGGTGCGGTCGGCCGGCTTGGCCGCCAGGCTGAGGGCCCAGAAGGCTCCCAGGGCCGCCACCAGGTTCACTCCGGATTCCATCGCATCCGAGAGCAGGCCCACCGAGCCGGTGTAACGCCAGGCCGCGGTCTTCAGCACGATGGTGGCCACCGCCGCCGCCACCGACAGGAGGATGTAGGAGCGGGGGGAGGCGAAGATCATGGGATCGGACCGGGCGGCGGGGGCAGGACGCCGCCCGGCCATGCTCGCCCAGCCTGGCCATGGCGCCGCGGCCCGTCCGGTTCAGGGGCGGCGGTCGGCCACCAGCAGCAGGCCCCCCATGATCGACAGGTTCTTGAGCAGCGCGATCCGCTCCTGGGGGTCGGCCACATCGCTGTGGAACAGCAGGGTGGTGGGCACCAGGAACAGCAGCAGCAGGATCGCCCCGAGTCGCGCCCGATAGCCGCTGATCACCAGCACCGACCCCACCACCATCAGGGCCACGGCCGCCGCCAGCAGCACCGGCGCCAGGGGGATGCCCCGGCCGGCGATCATCCCGGCCACGGCGCCGAATCCGGTCAGCTTGCCGATCACCGCGTGCAGGAACACCAGGCACAGCAGCACCCGGGCGAGGCCATTGAGGAGCGAGGGCCTGGATCCGCTGGAGGAGGTCATCGGTGGCCGCGGGCGCAGGACGGGGGTGTTGGGTCAATTCTGGTGGGGCGCACCCGACCCTGACGGCTGGCAATCTGGATCGGACGTTCGCGTTGTTCGACCCCCATGGCCGCCGGCCCCGCCACCGCCGTGCTCGCGCTGCGGGGCGTCCGTGTCAGCGGCCGCGGACGGCCCCGGCTGGAGGACGTCGACCTCAGCCTGGCCCCCGGTGAGCGGGTGGCGCTGCTGGGGGCCAGCGGCGCCGGCAAGAGCACCCTGCTGGCG
>NZ_JAYGHZ010000124.1:0-2798 GCF_034931285.1 Synechococcus sp. BA-120 BA3 | reverse complement strand
GGCGGGAGCGGGTGAGCCCGGTGCGCCGCGGCCGGCCCTGGACCGGGCGGCCCTCGGCCGGATCGTGTTCAGCGACGCCGCCGAGCTCCGCTGGCTGGAGCAGCTGGTGCATCCACTGGTGCGCCGGCGCTTCGCCGCGGAACTGGAGCGGCTTCGGCAGGCGCCGGCCGTGGTGCTGATGATCCCGCTGCTGTTCGAGGCGGGTCTGGACACGCTCTGCAGCGAGACCTGGCTGGTGGACTGCGACGAGGACCAGCAGCTCCAGCGCTTGATGGATCGGGACGGGCTCAGCGCGGCTGACGCCCGCGCCCGGCTGGCGGCCCAGTGGCCCCTGGCGCGCAAGCGGGCCCTGGCCACGGTGGTGCTCGACAACCGCGGCGGGCCGGAGACCCTGGCGCCGCAGGTGGAGGCGGCGCTCAGGGCCGGGGCAGTTCCCGCAGCACCGTCTCCACCGCCTGCCTGAGCGCCGCCAGGACGCCGGCATCAAGGTCCACGCTCTGCTCACGCACCACGTGCAGGCGCGTCGCCTGAACATCGATCACCCAGTAGTGGGGAATGCCGGCCGCGCCATAGAGGCGCGCCTTGGCCTCCAGGTCGAAGGCCAGGCTGCTGTCCGCCACCTCGATCACCAGGGCGGTGTCGGCGGCGGTGGGATGGGCGTCCCAGTAGTCGTCGTCGCGGCAGGCCACCAGGGCCAGATCCGGCTCGGGCTCATCGGTCGGGCCCAGGTCAAGCGGCGCCTCCACCCGCAGCTGCAGCGGCAACGCGGGAAGGGCCGCCAGGGTGGCCTGGATGGCAGCGATCAGCCGATGAACCACCGCCGTGTGGCGTGTCCCCTTGGCGATCACCTGCAGCACCTCCCCATCGATCAGCTCCAGCCGCTGCTCGGGCACCGCGTCGCAGAGCCGGTGGAACTGCTCCACCGTGAAACGCGCGTGGCGTTTGACAGCTGCGGGCGCCGAGGTCATGCCTTAACGCTAGTCAGCGCTGAGCGATCCCTCACCCCTTCAGCTGCTCGCTGAGGATCCGGTTGGCCAGTTTGGGGTCGGCGCGGCCGCCGGTGCGCTTCATCAGCTGCCCGACGAAGAAGCCCTGCAGCTTGGTCTTGCCGCCGCGGAAGGCCTCCACCTCCTCCGGGTGGGCGGCCAGCAGCTCCGCCACGATGGCGGCGATGGCCGCCGGGTCGGAGATCATGCCCAGGCCGCGCGATTCCACGATCGCCTTGACCGAACCGCCCTTCTCGAGCAGTTCGGGCAGCAGGTCCTTGGCGATCTTGCCGCTGATGGTGCCCGCCTCGATCAGCTGCACCATCTCGGCCAGCTGCTCGGGTTTCAGCGGCAGCTCGGCGATCGACAGCCGGTTGGCGTTCACGTGGGCGGCGATGTCGCCGGTCACCCAGTTGGCCACGGCCTTGGGGTCGCCCCCGGCCGCCACCGCCGCCTCGAAGTACTCGGCCATCGGCCGCTCATCGGTGAGCACCCGGGCGTCGTAGATCGAGAGACCCAGGCTTTCGGCGTAGCGGTGGCGCTTGGCCGCCGGCAGCTCGGGCAGCTCGGAGCGCCAGCTTTCCCGCTGCGCGGGGCTCACCTCGATCGGCCCCAGATCCGGGTCCGGGAAGTAGCGGTAGTCGCTCGCCCCTTCCTTGCTGCGCATGCTCTTGGTGAGCTGCTTGGCCTCGTCCCAGAGGCGCGTTTCCTGCACCACCGGCTCACCGGCCTCATAGGCCTTGATCTGGCGGGCGATCTCGAAATCGATGGCCTTCTGGATCGCCGAGAAGGAGTTCATGTTCTTGATCTCCACCTTCACGCCGAAGGGGGCGTCCGGGCCCCGGCGCACGGAGATGTTGACGTCGCAGCGCAGGGAGCCCTCCTGCATGTTGCCGTCGCTGACGCCCAGATAGCGCATGATGCGGCGGATCTCCGAGGCGTACTCGGCCGCCTCCCGGCCCGTGCGCAGATCCGGCTTGGAGACGATCTCGGCCAGGGCCACACCGGCCCGGTTGTAGTCCACCAGCGAGTGGGTGGAGCCGGCCAGGCGGTCGCTGCCGGCGTGGACGAGCTTGCCGGCGTCCTCCTCCATGTGCAGCCGCTCGATGCCCACTTTCTTCAGGTAGGTCTCCTTACCCTTCTCGGCCACCTCCACCTCGATCCAGCCGTCCTCGGCGATCGGCTGGTCGTACTGGGAGATCTGGTAGTTCTTGGGCAGGTCGGGATAGAAGTACTGCTTGCGGTCGAACTTGCTGTGCTCGGCCACCTGCAGATTCAGGGCCAGGGACGCCTTGACCGCGTACTCCAGCACCTTCTGATTCAGCACCGGCAGGGTGCCGGGCAGGCCGCACACCACCGGGTCGATGTGGGTGTTGGGATCGTCGCCGAAGCTGGTGGAGGCGGCGGTGAAGATCTTGCTGGCGGTGCCCAGCTGCACATGGGTCTCCAGGCCGATCACAGCCTCCCAAGCGGCTTCGCCCTTGCCTTCTGCCCTGTTCCCTTCAGCCATGGTCGCGAGTCCTGCCGGCGCTGTCGGCCCCCCGCGCTCGGCCGGAGGCACTGGGGGCGATCCTAGGCAGCGGCAGGTGGCCGCTTGAATGGGGGTCTTCCGAGCTGGAGATGAGCGTCCTGGCTGGCCCCCCTCCCGACGCCGAACCGGTCCTGATCCTCGGCGGTGGCCTGATGGGCCTGGCCATCGCCCACCAGCTGGCCCGTCTCGGCCGCTCCGCCACCGTGCTCAGCCGCCGCCGCAGCGAGGCGGCCGGCTTCGTGGCCGCCGGCATGCTGGCCCCCCACGCCGAGGGGCTCAGC
>NZ_JAYGHZ010000123.1:0-2810 GCF_034931285.1 Synechococcus sp. BA-120 BA3 | reverse complement strand
GGCCGAGGCCGTGCGCACCACGACGGTGTCGAAGCCGGCGCCCGGATCGGCCGGCAGGCCCAGGGCGTCCAGGGCCAGCACCAGGCCCTGGCGCAGCACGGTCAGGCGACGGGCGATGGCCTCCAGGCCGTCGGGGCCGTGGTGGACCGCATAGAAACTCGCCATCACGGCGAGCAGCACCTGGGCGGTGCAGATGTTGCTGGTGGCCTTGTCACGGCGGATGTGCTGCTCCCGGGTCTGGAGGGCCAGCCGCAGGGCCGGGTTCCCCTCCGCATCCTTCGACTGCCCCACCAGGCGGCCGGGGATCTGGCGCTTGAAGTCCTCGCGGGTGGCGAAGAAGGCGGCGTGGGGCCCCCCGAACCCCATCGGCACGCCATAGCGCTGCAGGCTGCCGACGGCGATGTCGGCGCCCAGCGTGCCCACCGGAGCCAGCAGCGCCTGGGCCAGGGGATCCACGGCCACCGTGCTGATCACGGCGCCGGAGCGGGCCGCCGCCAGCAGCTCTGAAGGATCCCAGAGCCGGCCCTCGACGCCGGGCAGCTGCAGCAGCAGGCCGAAGACGTCCTCACCCAGCACCCCATCGGGGTTGCCGGCGGCGGCTTCGGCGTCGACGGTCTCGATGACGATCCCCAGGGGCTCGGCCCGGGTGTGCAGCACGGCGAGGGTCTGGGGCAGGACGGCCCGGTCGACCAGGAAGCGGCGGGCGCCGCGGCGGGTCGTGACCGCCGCCGCCATCGCCATCGCCTCGGCGGCGGCGGTGGCCTCATCCAGCAGGGAGGCGTTGGAGATCGGCAGGCCCGTCAGCTCGCTGACCAGGGTCTGAAAATTGAGCAGGGCCTCCAGCCGCCCCTGGGCGATCTCCGCTTGGTACGGGGTGTAGGCGGTGTACCAGCAGGGGTTTTCCAGCACGTGGCGCTGGATCAGGGCCGGCGTTGCCGTGCCGTGGTAGCCGAGGCCGATCAGGCTGCGCAGCACCTGGTTGCGGGAGGCGAGCGCCCCCAGCTCCTTGAGGGCCTGGGCCTCCGGGCAGGGGAGCGGCAGGCCGACCTCCGCCTCGTCCGCCGTCAGCAGGATGTCGGCGGGAACCACCTCGGCCGCCAGCTGATCGAGGGACCCGAGGCCGAGCTCCGCCAGCATCCGCTGCTGATCCTCGGAATCCGGACCGAGATGCCGGACCAGGAAGGAGGCGGACACGGGCGTTCGGGCTGGAGGTGGCGGGATCCTAAGGACAATCAGCCCGCCTGCACCTTGGCCCCGTAGGTGGCGGCATCCATCAGTTGGTCGATCTCGCCGGGGGCTCCCAGCCGCACCAGCAGCAGCCAGCCCTCCCCGTAGGGATCGTTCTGGAGCTCTTCGGGGCTGGCCAGCACCGCCTCGTTGCGGGCTTCCACCGTGCCGCTCACGGGGGCCATCAGGTCCTCCACCGCCTTGACCGATTCGACGCTGCCGAAGCTGGTGCCCCGCTCCAGGGCGGCCCCCACCGCCGGCAGCTCGACGAAGACGATGTCCCCCAGCTGATCGACGGCGAAGGAACTGATCCCGAGCCGCACCAGGTCACCCTCCGGGCGCACGTATTCGTGGCTCTCGGAGTAGCGGCAGTCGTCGGGGAAGGAGTGCGCCAAGGCCGGTGTGGTGCGGAGAAGCGGTCCTCAGTCTGCCTCCGCCAGGGCCGCCAGGGCCCGCTCCAGGGCCAGGGCCACATGGCCGTGGTGGGTGCCGCCCTGGGCATAGAGCACCCAGGGCTCCCGCAGCGGCGCGTCGGCGGAGAACTCGCTGGTGCTGCCGTCGATGAACGTGCCGCCCGCCATCACCAGATCGCTGGCGTAGCCGGGCATGGGGGCCGGCACCGGGTCCAGGTAGGCCCCCACCGGGGAGCAGCGCTGGAACGCCCGGCAGACGGCGATCAGCCGGTCGGGATCGCCGAGACGCACCGCCTGGATCACGTCGCTGCGCTCGGCCCCGGCGGCGGGGTTCACCCCATAGCCCAGGCCGGCGAACACCTCGGCCACCAGATCAGCCCCGATCAGGGCCTCCGCCACCATCTGGGGGGCCAGGAACAGCCCCTGGAACAGCAGGCGGTACTGGTCGAAGCCGGTGCCGCCTTCGCTGCCGATGCCTGGCGCGGTGAGCCGGCAGCAGGCCATCTCCACCAGCTCCCTCCGGCCGGCCACGTAGCCCCCCGTCGGCGCGATGGTGCCGCCGAGGTTCTTGATCAGCGAACCGGCGATCAGGTCAGCCCCCACGGCGGTGGGTTCCTGGTCCTGGACCAGTTCCCCGTAGCAGTTGTCGACGAAGCAGAGGCAGTCGGGCCGCAGCGCCTTGACCCGCTCGCAGAGGCGGCCGATCGTGGCCACCGACAGCGAGGGGCGCCAGCTGTAGCCGCAGCTGCGCTGGATCAGCACCATCCGCGTCTCCGGGGCCAGGGCGTCCTCCAGGCCCGCCTCGTCCACCTCGCCGGCGGCGGTGAGGGGCAGCTCGTCGTAGGTGATGCCGAATTCGGCCAGGGACCCCTGGCCCGAGCCCCGCAGCCCGATCACCTCCTCAAGGGTGTCGTAGGGGCGGCCGGTGAGCGCCAGCAGCCGGTCCCCGGGGCGCAGCACCCCGAACAGGGCGGCGGTGATGGCGTGGGTGCCGCTGACGAACTGGAGCCGCACGGCGGCGGCTTCGGCCTGCAGCACCCGGGCGAAGACTCGATCCAGCACCTCCCGGCCCAGGTCGCCGTGGCCGTAGCCGCTGACCGAGGCGAAGTGATGCACCGCCAGGCGTTCGGCGGCGAAGGCCTCCAGCACCCGCGCCAGGCGGGGCCGCAC
>NZ_JAYGHZ010000122.1:0-2837 GCF_034931285.1 Synechococcus sp. BA-120 BA3 | reverse complement strand
CCCCACTTCGCGACATCCCCGGTGGCCCTGAGCGGACCCCTGAACAGCCTGCCGCTCGACACCCTGCTGGTGATCGGCGCCTACCTGGCCCTGGCCGGCGCCTACCTGCTGGTGGTGCCCCTGGCCCCCAGACTGACCGTCACGACCTGCCCAGCGCGCGGGCACCCCAGCAACGCCATGCCTCCCCATCCCCTGCCGCCGATCGCCGGCCGTGAAGCCGAGATCCTGGCCCTCGTCCAGAAGCCCGGGCCCGTGGCGCTGCCCCGCACCAACCTTCAGCTCGCGGCGATCAGCTCGGCCTTCGCCTGTGCACTGCACATGCACCAGCCCACGATCCCCGCCGGGGCGAATGGGGTGCTGATCTCGCACCTCCAGTACATGCTCGAGCACCCCGGCGAGGGCGACAACCACAACGCCGAACCCTTCGCCCACTGCTACCGGCGCCTGGCCGAGCTGATCCCGCAGCTGATCGCCGAGGGGGCCAATCCCCGGATCATGCTCGATTACTCCGGCAATCTGCTCTGGGGTTTCCAGCAGATGGGCCGCGACGACATCCTCGAGGCGCTGAGGTTTCTGGCCTGTGATCCCGCCGTCGTGCCCCACGTGGAGTGGCTCGGCACGTTCTGGAGCCATGCCGTGGCCCCCTCCACGCCGATCCCTGATCTGAAGCTGCAGATCCTGGCCTGGCAGCACCACTTCGCGGCCCTCTTCGGCGCCGAGGCCCTGCAGCGGGTGAAGGGCTTCTCGCCCCCGGAGATGCACCTGCCCAACCACCCCGACACCCTGTTCGCCTTCGTGAGCGCCCTGCGCGACTGCGGCTACCGCTGGCTGCTGGTGCAGGAGCACAGCGTCGAGAATCTCGATGGATCCAGCCTCCGCCGCGAGCAGATGCTCCTCCCCAACCGGCTGGTGGCGCGCAGCTCCAGTGGCGAGGAGGTGGCGATCACGGCGCTGATCAAGACCCAGGGCTCCGACACCAAGCTGGTGGGCCAGATGCAGCCCTGCTACGAGGCCCTGGGGCTGGGGCGGGTCCCCCTGGGCGACACGTCGGTGCCGGCGCTGGTGGCCCAGATCGCCGATGGCGAGAACGGCGGCGTGATGATGAACGAGTTCCCGTCGGCCTTCCTCCAGGCCCACCGGCGCCTGGCGGGCCAGGGCAACGGCGACGCCGGCACGGTGGCCATCAATGGCAGCGAATACCTGGAGTTGCTCGAGGCCGCCGGGGTGGGCGAGGCGGCCTTCCCGGACATCCAGGCGGTGGGGCAGCAGCGGCTCTGGCAGCGCGTCGGCGCCACCCCCACCCCACAGGCCGTGGAGGCGGCCATCGCCGAGCTCCAGGCGAGCGACCCCTCCTTCTCGATGGCCGGCGCCTCCTGGACCAACGACCTCAGCTGGGTGGAGGGCTACGGCAACGTGCTGGAGCCCATGAACCAGCTCAGCGCCCGCTTCCACCAGGTGTTTGATCCCCTGGTGGCGCAGGATCCTGCCGTGACCCGGAGCGAGCCTTACCAGGAAGCCCTGCTCCACCTGCTGCTGCTGGAGACCAGCTGCTTCCGCTACTGGGGCCAGGGCACCTGGACCGACTACGCCCGCGAGATCCATCGGCGCGGGGAGGCGGCGATCGCCGCATTGCCGAATGCATCGATGGCTGGCAGAAATAGTCAGGCGGGCTAGGTTTTTTGTAATGTTGAAATGACCGGGCATGACATCACCGACCGTCGCTCAATACGCCCTGAATCGGTTGTCTCAGCTGGGGATCGATCGGATCTTCGGTGTACCCGGGGACTATGCCTTCGCCATCGACGATGCGGCTGAGTTGGTGCCCGGGCTGTCGTGGGTGGCCTGCGCCAACGAGCTCAACGCGGCCTACGCCGCCGATGGCTATGCCCGTATCCGCGGCGCGGCCATCCTCTCCACCACCTACGGCGTGGGAGAACTCTCCGCCATCAATGGCGTGATGGGCAGCAAGGCCCATCGGCTGCCGGTGTTCCACCTGGTGGGCATGCCCAGTGAGCGCATCCAGAAACAGGGGCTGATCACGCACCACAATCTCGGCGACAACGTCTACGACCGTTTTCAACCCCTCTCGGCCACCGCCGCCTGTGTGAGCGCCGTGCTCACCCCCGACAACTGCATCGATGAACTGGAGCGGGTGATCCGTGAAGCCCTCCGGCAGAGCATGCCGGCCTATCTCGTGATCTCCGAGGTGAACGGTGGCCTGCCGGTGATCGGCACCCCCGTCGTCGGGCAGCCGCTCGCGGCGGTGAAGCGGCAACGCAGCGTGCCCCAGGAGCTGGAGGCCGCCGTGCAGACGATCCTGGCGCGGCTGGAGGCGGCCAGCCATCCGGTGGCGGTGCTCACCCATCTGGTGAGCCGCTACGGCGTCAGAGAGAAGGCGCTGGAGTTCATCCGCAAAACGAATCTTCCCTCCGCCCTCACCCCCAACGACAAGGGCACGATCGATGAGGCGATGGCCCAGTACGTCGGCCTGTATGCGGGGGACTGGTCGTCCTCGGAAGCGGTGCGGGACTGCGTGGGCCAGGCCGATCTCGTGCTCGATATCGGGGGCATCGTCACCACGGAACTCAACACGGGCCTGTGGACGGGCCAGTACGACCCCGCCAGGTTGGTCTCCATCAACGACAACTGGGTGCGGGCGGGTGGCAAGGTCTTTGTGGATGTGGCCATCGACGATGTGCTGAGCGCCCTGTGAGGTGGTCTGGTTTTTCTGGACAGGGTCCATCGTTAACCTGTGAGGCGGGGCACCGCCCCTAAGAGGGGGCTCCCACCCATGAGCAAACGCCGCACCCATAGCCCCGAGTTCAAGGCCAAGGTCG
>NZ_JAYGHZ010000121.1:0-2839 GCF_034931285.1 Synechococcus sp. BA-120 BA3 | reverse complement strand
CCCAGGCCCAGTTCCACCAGGCCCGCCACCACCGCCCGGGCACTGCCGCCGCAGCCCAGCACCAGGGCCTCCCGCTCCCCCCAGGGGGTGGCGGCGGGCGCCGCCACGGCCCCCGGCGGCCGCAGCGGCGCCAGGAACCCCTCCACATCGGTGTTGGCCCCCAGCCAGCCGCCACCGTCCCGTCGCACCAGGGTGTTCACCGCCCCCAGCCGCCGCGCCAGCGGCGTCAGCTCCTGCGCCAGGGCGGCCGCGGCCTGCTTGTGGGGCAGGGTGACATTGAGGCCGCGGCAGTCGATCGCCTCCAGGCCCTGAAGCACCACGGCCAGGTCCGCCGCCGCCACCGGCAGGGCCAGGTAGGCCCAGTCAAGGCCGAGTGCCGCGATGGCGGCGTTGTGCATCGCCGGCGAGAGGGAGTGGCGCACCGGATCGCCCAGCACCCCCGCCAGGGCGGTGCCGCCACCGATCGTCGGTGCTGCCTGTGGGGTCGCCATGGGCTCGCTCGAGCAGCTGCCGCCCGACCGTAGATCCCCCGGATCCCAGGCCCCGACAGGCCCTCGCCCCCGTCCCGGTACGGCACCGGTTCGGGAACCACCCCTCGCCTGGGTGAACCCCGGATGCGGAAGATGGCTCCAGTCAGAACTTCATCCACACCAGGAGGTGGTCATCCATGGGCAAGGTCGTCGGTATTGACCTCGGCACCACGAACAGCTGCGTCGCCGTGATGGAGGGCGGCAAGCCCACGGTGATCGCCAACGCCGAGGGCTTCCGCACGACGCCGTCGGTGGTGGCCTACACGAAGAACCAGGACAAGCTGGTCGGACAGATCGCCAAGCGCCAGGCGGTCATGAACCCGGAGAACACCTTTTATTCCGTCAAGCGGTTCATCGGCCGCCGGGTGGATGAGGTGAACGAGGAGTCGAAGGAAGTCAGCTACGGCGTCGAGAAGGCCGGCTCCAACGTCAAGGTCAAGTGCCCGGTGCTCAGCAAGCAGTTCGCCCCCGAGGAGATCTCGGCTGAAGTGCTGCGCAAGCTGGCCGAGGATGCCGGCAAGTACCTGGGCGAAACCGTCACCCAGGCGGTGATCACCGTCCCTGCCTACTTCAACGACTCCCAGCGCCAGGCCACCAAGGACGCCGGCAAGATCGCCGGCCTTGAGGTGCTGCGCATCATCAACGAACCCACCGCGGCGGCCCTGGCCTATGGCCTGGACCGCAAGAGCAACGAGCGCATCCTCGTCTTCGACCTCGGCGGCGGCACCTTCGACGTCTCCGTGCTGGAAGTGGGCGACGGCGTCTTCGAGGTGCTCTCCACCAGCGGTGACACCCACCTGGGCGGCGACGACTTCGACAAGGTGATCGTCGATCACCTGGCCGACAGCTTCAAGGCCAACGAGGGCATCGACCTGCGCCAGGACAAGCAGGCCCTGCAGCGCCTCACCGAGGCGGCCGAGAAGGCCAAGATCGAACTCTCCAGCGCCACCCAGGCCGAGATCAATCTCCCCTTCATCACCGCCACCCCCGAGGGTCCCAAGCACCTCGACCTCACCCTCACCCGGGCCAAGTTCGAGGAGCTGGCCTCCAGGCTGATCGACCGCTGCCGGGTGCCGGTGGAGCAGGCGCTCAAGGACGCCAAGCTCTCCACCGGCGAGCTCGACGAGATCGTCATGGTGGGCGGCTCCACCCGCATCCCCGCGGTGCTGGAGCTGGTCAAGCGGATCACCAACAAGACCCCCAACCAGACCGTCAACCCCGATGAGGTGGTGGCCGTGGGTGCCGCCATCCAGGGCGGCGTGCTGGCCGGCGAGGTGAAAGACATCCTGCTGCTCGACGTCACCCCCCTCTCCCTGGGTGTGGAGACCCTCGGCGGCGTGATGACCAAGATGATCACCCGCAACACCACCATCCCCACCAAGAAGTCGGAGGTGTACTCCACCGCCGTCGACGGGCAGACGAACGTGGAGATCCACGTGCTGCAGGGCGAGCGTGAGATGGCCTCCGACAACAAATCGCTCGGGACCTTCCGCCTCGACGGCATCCCTCCCGCCCCCCGCGGCGTGCCCCAGATCGAAGTCACCTTTGACATCGACGCCAACGGCATCCTCAGCGTCACCGCCAAGGACAAGGGCAGCGGCAAGGAGCAGAGCATCTCGATCACCGGCGCCTCCACCCTCAGCGACAACGAAGTCGACAAGATGGTGAAGGACGCGGAGGCCAACGCCGCCGCCGACAAGGAGAAGCGGGAGAAGATCGACCTGAGGAACCAGGCCGAAACCCTGATCTACCAGTCCGAGAAGCAGCTGGGCGAGCTCGGCGACAAGGTGGGCGCCGAGGACAAGGCGAAGGTGGAGGGCTTCGCCAAGGACCTCAAGGAGGCCCTGGAGAAGGACGACTCCCCGGCCATCAAAGCCAGCCTCGAGGAGCTGCAGAAGGCCCTCTACGCCGCCGGGGCCTCCGTGTACCAGCAGGCCGGGGCCGAGGGTGCCGCCGCCGGCGCCGCCCCCGGTGGCAACGGCAACGGCAACGGCAACGGCACCGCCTCGGCTGCCGATGACGTCATCGACGCCGAGTTCACCGAGAGCAAGTGATCCGGCGGCCGAGCGCCGCGGATCCGACAGCAACGGCCCCCCTCACAAGGGGGGCTTTTTCATGGTCCGCCGCGGCGTTCAGGCGTTGATCGGGCGGGCCTCGATCTGCCCGGCCACCCAGGCCGCGCTCGCTGGCGCCAGCAGGATGCCGTTGCGGTAGTGGCCGCTTGCCAGCAGCAGCCCTGGGGCCGGCTGCTCCAGCAGGGGGGCCGGCCGCCCGATGGGGCGGGGGCGCAGGCCCTGCCAGCGGCGCAC
>NZ_JAYGHZ010000120.1:0-2851 GCF_034931285.1 Synechococcus sp. BA-120 BA3 | reverse complement strand
GGCCAAGACAGGCGCGCGCGGATCGGGTAGCGCGCCGGTGGTCAACAGGCGCAGGTTCTTTTTCGCCGCGAAAATGGCGCGTGCATCGGCATCTGCATCGGGGGCGATCACCACCTCGGTGAAGATTTTCACGATCTCTTCGGCGGTCGCGCCATCAAGCGTCATGTTCAGCGCCACGATGCCGCCGAAGGCGCTGGTGCGGTCGCAATCAAAGGCCTTTTGATAGGCCTCGGCCAGCGTCGCGCCGCGCGCCACGCCGCTGGGGTTGGAATGCTTGATGATCGCGCAGGCAGGCCCATCGGTGGGCGCGAATTCGGCCACCAGCTCAAAGGCCGCGTCGGTGTCGTTGATGTTGTTGTAGCTGAGTTCCTTGCCCTGGAGCTGGCGGGCCGCCCCCCAGCCCACGCCGGCCTCGCCGAACCAGCGGGCGCCCTGGTGGGGGTTCTCGCCGTAACGGAGCACCTGCCGCAGGGGCAGCTCCAGCCGCAGGGGCTGCCCCGGCTCCTCGCCGAGGCGGCCATCGATCCAGGTGGCGATGGCGGCGTCGTAGGCGGCGGTGTGGGCGAAGGCCGCCAGGGCCAGCCGGCGCCGCAGGGTGGCGTCGACCTGGCCGGCCGCCAGGGCTTCGAGGAAGGCCGGGTACTGGTCGGGATCGGTGAGCACCGCCACATCGGCATGGTTCTTGGCGGCGGCGCGCACCATGGCCGGGCCGCCGATGTCGATGGTCTCGATGGCCGTCTCCCAGCTCACGGCGGGGTCGGCCACGGTGGCGCGGAAGGGATAGAGGTTGACCACCACCACATCGATCGGGGTGATCCCCTGGGCCTCCAGGTCGGCGCGGTGGGTGGGATCGTCCCGGCGGGCCAGGATGCCGCCGTGGATGCGGGGATGGAGGGTCTTGACCCGGCCGCCGAGGATCTCCGGAGCGCCGGTGTGATCCGCCACCTTCGTGACCGGGAGGCCTGCGGCGGCCAGGGCCGCGGCGGTGCCGCCGCTGGAGAGCAGCGCGTAGCCCTGAGCCAGCAGCCCCTCCGCCAGCGGCACCAGGCCCCGCTTGTCGGACACACTCAGAAGGGCCGTGGCAGCCATGACGGCGGAAAGGGCGGGGAAGGAGCCAACCTACGCAGCAACAGCCGAACCCCACCGTGCCCACGGATCCCCGCGCCGAACTGCCGCTGAGCGAAGACAGCACCACCGCCCTGTTCGCCGGCCCGCGCCAGGCCGACCGCCGGCTGGTGTTGCTGCACGGCTGGGGCGCCGACGCCGATGACCTGCTCGATCTGGGGGCGGTGCTCCTGGAGGCCGATCCCACCGCCATCGGCCTGAGCGTGGTGGCCCTGCGGGCGCCCCTGACCCATCCGGCCGGCCTGGGCCGCCAGTGGTACGACCTGCAGCAGCCCGAGTGGCCCCAGCTGCCCGAAGCCCGCCGGGCGCTGCGGCAACGGCTGCTGGCCCTGGGTGCTTCGGTGCCGCTTGAGCGCACCTGCCTGCTGGGCTTCTCCCAGGGGGCGGCCATGGCCATCGATGTGGCCACGGGCGGCGGCCCGGAGGCCAGCGAGTCCCTGCCGCTGGCGGGGCTGGTGGCCTGCAGCGGCTACCCCCATCCCGACTGGCAGCCCCGGACGCCAAAGACAGAGATCCTGCTCACCCATGGCGAGCAGGATCCGGTGGTGCCGTTCGCGGCCAGTGAGGCGCTGGAGCGATCGCTCGCGGAAGCCGGAGGGTCGGTACGGCGGATCGCCTTCCCGGGCGGCCACAGCATCGATCCCGAGCTGATCGCCCCGATGCGGGAGTTCCTGGTCAGGGGCTGGAATGGACGCTGACCAGGAGCTCCAAGGCGGGGCTCAGACGAAGGCGTACTCGTACTCCTCCATCTCCTCCCAGTCGTCGGAGGCGAGGGCTTCGAGGCCCTCGAAGAGCACCTCTTCGCCGATGCTGTCGACGATCAGGCGCAGGGACGGGAACAGGAAGTGGTTCTCTTCGGCGTACTGGGCGCTGAACAGGCCCTTCTCCCCCCAGAAGAAGCGGTCGGTGGTGTGCTCGTTGCGGCGCACATTGAGGATCGCCGGAGCCGTCAGCTCCGTTTCGGCGATGTAGCGGCGCGCCGCGGTTACCGGTTTGTGGGAGCCGGTTTCGAGATTGAAGGTCGGAACATGGGCGAGGACCCGCTGGCCTGCGAGACGACGGCGACTGATCCGCTTGCGCTTCTTGGACATGGCATGGATCCCGGTGAAGGGAGACCGAAAGGTGGAGTTGGGGGGGGGGCTGCAGACGTGCGATGGCGGCCGGAGCCGGCGACGAACGGCAAGGAGGACCGACCACCCAGAGGTGGCGGGTCCACGTCCATACGACTGTCGACCTGGGGCTGGTCGGAGAGAATCACCGTCAGTAACGCCGGCCGGCTCCCGGAGGAGGTCATGGCCGGGACAGAGGCGGTGCGCAGCTGCCTCTGCTGTAGCCTTGGTTGCGGGCAAAGCGCAACACTGGCCGTTACGACTGCAACTTTCCGCCCGTCCGAGGACTGCGAAGTAGTGGTCGTTACCAAGATCTTAAAACTTTTTTTGCGTTTCGACACGCCTCTCCTGAAAATTTCCCGGACGGACCCGGTCCGCGGCTGGTGATGCCTGTCTCGCAAAGGTTTCTGGCCCTGGTGGGGTTCCAGCTGGGCCAGTTCATCGACTGCCCTGAGGTCCGCTCCCTGGTGGTCTACGTCACCCAGCAGGGGGAAACGGGCCAGCCCAGCCTGCTTCCGGTGGGCCACTGGCCCCCGGACGAGCGGGCCCTGCCGGCGGTGGACAGCGTCAGCCGGCTGCGGGTGCCGGCGGAGCAGCGGCGCTGGCTGCCCCTGCGG
>NZ_JAYGHZ010000119.1:0-2707 GCF_034931285.1 Synechococcus sp. BA-120 BA3 | reverse complement strand
CCGCTGGTGGGGGCCCCTCAGCCGCCGTGATTCGGGCCGGCAGGCCAGCACCAGCAGGCGCGCGCCGCTCTGGCGCGCCAACGCCACGGCCCGGTGCAGGGCGGGCTGGTCATCGAGGCGCAGCTGGCCCTCCAGGGCCAGGGCGATGGTGGATCCGCCCGCCATGGTGCGTCGTCGGGGCAGCCAGCCTGGCAGGGAGAAAGCGGCCACCGCGAGGCCCGGTTCCGTGACGGATTGCTGCGGGCCAAGCCGGAGCGATTGCGCGTCTTAAGGATTGCTCTAGATTCTGCCCATGAGGGAGATCCCCGTGCACCGATCCATCGGCCTGCTGACCGCCACCGGCCTCACCGGCCTGGCCCTGGTGAGCCTGACCATGACCTTTCTGGGCTGAGCCGGCCCCCCCGCGTCAGGGGGACGCCGACGGCAGGTAACCGGTGCGGCGCAGGAAGGCCCGCAGCGCCTCGGGATAGCTCGCATAGCGCCGTTCCGGTTGCCGGCACTCCCCTTTGTCGTTGTAGCCGGCCTCGCAGGAGGTCAGCCCCCAGTCGGAGCTTCGGTCGTAGAGACCCAGCATCCGCCGCCAGCCGCTGTCGAACTCCCCCACCAGCGCCTTGGTGGCCACCCAGGCGGCCAGGAAACCGTTGGCCTCCGGGCGCTGATCGGCGGGCTCCTTGAACCAGCTCTCCATCTCCTTCAGCCGGCGCCGGTGAAGCGGCAACATCTGGGGGCGGTGGCTGATGTCGAGGAAGCGGGAGCCATTCAGCTGCCAGATCTGGCTGGGGGCGCTGCTGCCGGCGTAGCTGGCGAACTGGTAGAGGAAGCGGTTGTCCACATCCACCAGCAGGTAGCGGCCGTTGCCGAGCGGGTCGCTGGCGCCGCTGGGCCCACCGTTCACCGGATCGCGGCGCACCTCGAACCAGCGGCGGCCGTCGGGGCTGCTGGTGAGCACCCGGGTGTCATTGCAGCAGTGGGCGCCGCCCGTGAACGAGGAGAGCAGCACCTCCGGGTAGGGATTGGACGGATCCATCTCCACCACCTGCAGCACCGAGTCGATCGTGCCGGGGCCGATCCGCAGCGCCCCCATCAGCTGGCCCACCACCTTCCCCTCCACCCGGACGGTGGCCACCGGCTGGACCTCATCCATGCCATCGGGCTTGGGCTGGCGGCGGTTCTCCAGCACGGCCACCACGGGCCCGTTGGTGATCACCGGACCGGGCGCCGGTGAGAGGGCCAGCAGCAGGGGCAGCAGCATCAGTGGGAGTCCTACTGGCAGCCCTGGACGGAGATCCGGTAGCTGAAGCCCAGGGCGCCGGGGTCGCTGCTGGCCCCCACCTTGAAGTTCATCTGGCTGGCCTGCTTGCCCGGGATGGCGGGGAAGGGGCCGAACATGCGACCGGTGCCGATCGGCGGGTTCATCATTTCATTGATCACCTGCAGATTGCTGCCGTCGCTGAACTTCATGAAGCCACTCACCGGGTACTTGGCATTGGCGTCGGAGGAGTTGGCCGTGAAGAAGAACTTGAAGCTGCTGTAGGGACGATCGACGATGAAGTCGGTGTTCCAGTTCTCCTTGCCGATCAGCTTGGCGGCCCCGACCCGCTTGGAGACGATCGGGGTGGTGCCATCGCCACCGATCGGCTGCAGGAAGGTGCAGCGCTGCTGGGCCTGGGCAGCGGAACCGACTCCGATGACGAGCGAAGCGCTCAGCAGGGAAAGGGCCAGGATTTTCATGGCGGCGGATCGCAATACATCGACCCTAGACCGCACGGGACACCGCAGGCTCTCGCCCGAAGCCGGCTGTCATCGGCCGGGCACACCCTTCAGGGGTCGAAGGAGAAGATCCGCTTCCAGTCGTGCTTCATGCTGATCACGATCCACCCCTGCCGGCGGGCTTCGTCGTACAGCCCCTCGGTGAACGGCCCCACCTTGGTGTCCGGCAGCCCCAGGGCCGGACCGTAGGCATACTCGCGGCGGGCGTCATCGTGCAGCACCAGCATCGCCAGGCGCGCCCCATCGCCGGCCTTGGTGTACTCCAGCATCTGCCGGTCGCCGGTGGAGTTGCCGAAGGCGGCGGTGGGCCGCCGGCCGATCATCAACTGGATGCCTTCCGGCTTGCCGGCGTCGTTGTCGTTGAGCAGCAGCCGGGGCTCTTTGGTGAGGAAGGGCCGGCCCTGGTTGTCGTAGCCGTAGCGGGTGGCGCCGGCGCTGCCGATCACCTGCTCGGGCGGGATGCCATACGCCTGCTCGGCGTAGACGCGCACGAAGTCCTGGCCGCCGCCGGTGACGATGTAGGTCTTGTAATCGTTAGCGCGCAGGTAGCGGAGCAGCTCCTGCATCGGCTGGTAGGTGAGCGCGGTGTAGGGGCGCTGCCAGCGGGGGTGGCGGGCCGTGGCCAGCCACTGGCGCACATCGGCCTTGAAGGTGTCCAGGGGCATGCCGCTGAGGGCGGTGGCGGCCAGCCGCTCCAGGTCCTGGCGGGTGGTCACCGCCCCGGGCACCTTCTCCAGGATGAAGCGCACCTGCGGGTAGGCGGGCTGCTCCACCCACAGGGTGCCGTCCTGGTCGAAGGTGGCGATGCGCTCGGCGGGCGGCACGAAGCGGGGGCTGGCGGGGTCCGTGGTCTGGCGGACGAAGCCGACGATGCCGTCCCGGGCCGGCCCCGGATTCCAGGAGGGCAGCGGATCGGCCGGGCGGGCGGTGGTGCCGG
>NZ_JAYGHZ010000118.1:0-2868 GCF_034931285.1 Synechococcus sp. BA-120 BA3 | reverse complement strand
GGTCAGCGCCGCCTTCGGGCTGGGGGGCGGGAGCCTCCAGGGGGCCGACGTCCACCGGAGGGGCCGACGGTGGTTCGGCGGGAGCGGGCCGCTCGAGCTGGCTCGGCGGGCCTGGAAGACGGATCGGGCCATCCTGCAGCGGCGGGGCCACCAGCTGGGCGAGAAGGAGGTGCATGCAGGGTGGACCGAGTTCCCGCTCAGAAAGACAGGCTGGTAGCTTGCTGATGGATCGATGAGATCAGGCTAAATAACACCTGATTCGCGCTGAAGCGCGTGACACCAGTGACTCTGCAAGTGGTTCTGCCATCGGCGCCTTGGGAACTTACTCGCCACGGCGGGGAGCGGGTCCAACCTTGAGTAACAACGACTACTTTTTCGCCGGTAAGTTGGGCCGAGCCGGCTCGTTTTGTCCGGCATGGCTGACACAACAGCGACGTCGTTTTGCGCCGCTGGGGCTCACGGTTCTCCTGGGCCTGCTGGCCTCCCCGGCCGCCGCCGGTGAGATCACCGCCACCGGCGGGGCCCTTGGGCTCGGCAGTGTGGTGAATGGCCAACTCGGCGGCAGCTGCTTCAGCGGTGCCTGTGCCATCCGGGGCGGCACCTCGGCCGGGGCCAACCTCTTTCACCGCTTCTCCGCCTTCGACACCCGCGGCGGCATCACGGGCGTCACGCTGGATGTGGCTGGGCACCGCAACGTGATGGTGGGGGTCACCCACCCCCTGGGCAGCTTCATCGACAAGTCCGTCACCCTGAGCCAACCGGCCAACCTGGTCTGGCTCTCACCGGGGGGTCTGCGGCTCAGTGGAGGGGGCACCTTCAGCAATGTCCAGCAGCTGAACCTGACCACCGCCACCAGCCTGCGGGTGGGCGAGGGGCGCTTCGACGTGCTCGGCACCACGGCCGCCGGGGCCGCCTCTCTGGCGGGCCTCCCGGCCCTGGGAGCGGCCGGCCTCGCCACCGATCCGGCCACCCTGGCCCAGCTGGGCCTCTCCGCCCAGGGGGATCTGGCCATCGACGGCGGCCTGCTCACCGTCGATGGGGGCCTGCTGCTGGATGCCCAGGGCGGCCATGTGCTCCTGGGCGGAGCCCGGCTGCAGGCACCCGGGGGCAGCGTGGCCCTGCAGGGGCAGGGGGTGTCGCTCCAGGACAGCACGGTGGACGTGTCCGGCCCCGCCGGCGGCAGCATCCGGCTGTCCGGGGAGCGGGTCTCCATGGCCGACTCCAGCCTGCGGGCCGATGCCAGCGGCGCCGGCCGGGGCGGGAGCATCGAGATCCTGGGCCGCCAGCGGGCCGAGATCCAAGGCCTCATCAGCGCCCGGGGCGGTCCCCAGGGTGGCGATGGCGGCTTCGTCGAAACTTCGGCCAGCAGCCTGGCGCTCTCCACCGCCCCGGATCTGTCGGCGGCGCGGGGGCGGGGCGGTACCTGGCTGATCGATCCCCGCGACATCGCCATCGTTCCCGCCGGATCCGGCGGCGGCTCCCCTCCCGGCGGGTCCGGCGGGGGAGTGCCGGGCTCAGCCTCGCTGATCGACGTGGGGCTGATCAACACCGCCCTCAATGGCGGCCAGACGGTGATCGTGGACACGACCGATCCCGCCGGGACCCAGTCGGGGACCATCTCCCTTCTCGCCCCGGTCGAGAAGACGGCCGGGGCGAACGCCACCCTGGAGCTGCGGGCCGATGGCGACATCCTGATCAACGTTCCAGGTGTGGATCCCGCGGCCTTCTCGAACACCTCCGCGACCGGCCGGCTGGATGTCAATCTCTGGTATCAGAAAAGTGCCGATCCTTCCCTGCCCGTGGGAGCGATCAGCTGGCAGAAGGGCGCGGTGGACATCAACACCGGAACCCTGCGCACCTTCCAGGGGGCCTCGCGGATCGACGGCAATATCGAGCTGACGGGAGCCTTCGAGCCGTTCATGCTGCGTTCGGGCACCGTGCGCACCGGAGAATTCAGCTGGAGCCCCACAAGTTTCGGGGCTATTCAGCTATCGCTGCTGAATGATTCCAGGCCGGCGGTTCTGGATGTCTCCAGGCGTTACGTCCAGGGGCCAGGCCGCAACATCACGGCCTTCTCGACGTCGCTGCTGCAGATCGGCCCATCGGCCCAGAGCAGCCTCATCGACCGCGGCACCGTCACCGATTTCACCCCTGTCAAGACCACCCGGATCAATGTCGCCACCGGGGCGACCCTGGCGCTCAACCAGGCCACGGTGAATGGTCCGAATCTGGCGGTGGAGAGCGGGGCCCAGCTCCAGCTGACGGGGGCCAACCGGCTGGCGGCCCTCGCTAACGCCGGATCGATCCTGATCGCTCCCGGCTCGACGCTCGACCTGCAGAGCGCGTCCGTCGCCCCCGGGGCGTCGATCGTCCTGCAGGGCAATGATTCAGCGCGGCTGCTGGTGAACGGCCCCACCTTCCGGAACGAAGGAACGATCCAGGGATCCGGCCTGATCGAGGTGGGCTCCGGTCTGGGCACGTTCACCAACGGAACCTCCCTGCTGCCGGGGGCACCGGTGGCGTCGCTCGATCCGGTCGGATCGCTGCAGCTGCGCGCCCGCAGCCTCACGCTGGAGCCCAACAGCCGGCTCCTGTTCGATCTCTCCACCGCCGACCAGCTCTCCGTCTTCGGTGACACCCTCCTCGGCGGGGGGCTGGAGGTGGTGTCGCCGCCGCTCGTGGGGGTCATCACCCCCTTCGACCTGATCCGGGCCCGCAGCATCACCGGCGCCTTCGACCCCGGCCAGATCGTCCTGCCGATCGGCTTCACCCTTGAGGGTGTCGCCATGACCGGCGATCCGCTGCTGCCGGTCAGCTTCGGCGGCAACCTGGCGGCAACGCCGGCCCCACCCCCCGCCCCGCCCGATC
>NZ_JAYGHZ010000117.1:0-2906 GCF_034931285.1 Synechococcus sp. BA-120 BA3 | reverse complement strand
CGGCGGGCTGAGGCACCATGGCGCCTGGCTGGAACTCTGGATCGGCGGGCAGTGCCGCCGGCGGCTGGCGCTGGAGGGGGGCCGCTACCGCATCGGCCGGGATCCCCACTGCGAGCTGCCGGCCGACGCCGCCGGCGTCAGCCGGGTGCACGTGATCGTGGAGCAGGAGCGACCCGGGGATCGGGACTACGTGGGCGAGGACTTCAGCTCCGCCAACGGGCTGTTCCACCGGGATCGCCGCATCCGCGCCATCCGCCTGCGGGACGGGGACCGGCTCCAGCTCGGCTCGCCGCTCAAGGGCGAGGCGCCCACCCTGGTGTACCGCCATCCCCGCAGCCCCCTGGGGCAGCTGGTGCACTGGGGCGCCATCGGTGCCCTGGTGGGCTCGGGCGTTGCCCTGGGGGGCCTGCTGCTGGCCACCACCGTCGCCGCTGGTTCCTCGATCCGCTCGGTGAGCGGGCCGGTGAAGGTGTTCTCCACCGACGGCCGCCAGATCGATGCGGCCGAGGGCTCCTCGACGGCCCTGCCCACCCTGGCCGACTACCCGTTGCACCTGCGCCAGGCCCTGATCGCCTCGGAGGATTCGCGCTTCGGCTGGAACAGCGGCATCGACCTGTTCGGCACCCTGCGCTCCCTGGTGCAGGGCACCGGCGGCGGCAGCGGCCTCACCCAGCAGGTGGCCCGCATGGTCTACCCGGCGGTGGGCACCGACGTGTCGGTGGCCCGCAAGCTGCGGGAACTGTGGGTGGCCTGGCAGCTGGAGGCGGGCTTCAGCAAGAACCGCATCCTCAAGATGTACCTCGACCGGGCCTACCTGGGCCTGGGGGCGGAGGGCTTCGAGCAGGCGGCCCAGCTCTATTTCCGCAAGTCGGCCAGCGCCCTGGACGTGGCGGAGTCGGCGTTCCTGGTGGGCCTGCTGCCCAGCCCCAACAGCTACAGCCCCTGCAACCGGGAGAACCCCACCTGGGGCCGGGAGCGGCGCGACCTGGTGCTGGGCCGGATGCACGCCGAGGGCTATCTCTCCGACCAGGCGCTGATCGACGCCCGCCGCCGGCCGCTCAACATCGACCCCTCCGCCTGCCGCGAATCCACCTATTCCAGCTACCCCTTCTTCAGCGACTACGTGATCGGCGAGCTGGAGGGGCGGCGCTTCGCCCTCGACCTCAGCAGCCCGGAGGCCCGGGGCAACTACGCGGTGATCAGCAGCATCGATCCGCGCCTGCAGGCCATCGCCCAGAAGCAGCTGAAGGCGTTCCTCGAGGGGCCGGGGGGCCGGGCCGGGCTCACCCAGGGCGCCCTGATCTCGATCGACTACGCCACCGGCGCGATCCTGGCCTACGTCGGCGGCGGCGACTACAGCCGTTCGAGCTTCGATCGGGTGCAGGCCCTGCGTCAGCCCGGATCCACCTTCAAGCTGTTCGCCTTCCTGGCGGCCCTCGAGGCGGGGGCCAAGCCCGGCGATGCCGTCTCCTGTGCTCCCCTCTCGTATGTGGCCGGCTGCCGGGGCGGGGGCGGCAGCACCAGCGTGGCGGCGGGCTTCGCCAGCTCCGAGAACGTGGTGGCCCTGCGGCTGGCCCAGCAGGCCGGCCTGAACAAGGTGGTGGCCAAGGCGCGCCAGCTCGGCATCAGCACGCCGATGGAGGAGAGCTTCTCGATGGTGCTGGGCGGCAAGGAGACCTTCCTCTACGAGCTGGCCCGGGCCTATGCCGTGGTCGCCAACGGCGGCCGCTCTGTGCCCCTGCACGGCGTGACGCGCATCTACGACCTGGGCATCTGCGGCTCGGTGCGCTCCCTGGCCACCTGTCCGGCCGCCGGCGTCACCACCCCGATCGGCGAGAAGCCCCAGCAGCTGATCGAACCGGCGCTGGCCGCCGAGATGGATGCCCTGCTGCGGGGGGTGGTGAGCGGCGGCACCGGCCGCGCCGCCGGTGTGGTGGCCGATGCCCGCGGCAAGACCGGCACCACCGACAACGGCGTCGATGTGCTGTTCGTGGGCTACTCCCCCTCCAGCCGCATCCTCACCGGCATCTGGATGGGCAACGATGACAACCGCCCCGCCGAGGCCGCCTCCGGCGCCCTGGTGGCCGAGCTCTGGGGGCAGTACATGAGGGCCCTGGCGGGCTGAATCAGCCCAGCCAGCCCAGGCCCCTGGCCACTTCCTGAGCGCGGGTCACCAGGGCCCAGGCGATGCCGGCCAGGGTGCCCCAGCACCAGGGACTGCTCAGGAGGCGGGCCAGGGGGGTGCTGGTGTCCTGGGGATCGCGGCGGGGCAGCTGCCAGCCCAGCTGCAGCGCCCCGTAGACCACCAGCAGCACCCAGGCCGGGAAGTCGACCGGCTCCAGCGTGAAGGGATGGACCTTCCAGTGCAGCAGGCTGAGGGTGCAGGCCAGGGCGATCAGGGCGGCGATGGGCCCGGAGGCGCCGTCCCACTGGCGCAGCACCCCGGCCCGGCGGGCCACCAGCACCGCCGGCGCCGTGGTGGCCAGGGCGGTGAGCGTATAGCGGAGCAGCAGGGAGGAGAGCGGCAGGGGTGAGCCGCCCAGCACGATCACCAGGATCCCGAGGTTGAGCAGGGCCTCGCCGTTGGCGGCATGGATCCAGGGGGCGGTGATCCAGCACCAGGCACGGCGGGGATCACCGCTGGCCTCCAGGGTCAGGGGCCAGCGGCGGCGCAGGGGCTTCAGGGGGCCGAGGGCCAGGGCCTGGAGCAGGGCCAGGGCCACCACCAGCACGGGGCCGCTCCTCCAGCCCCAGGGGTCGAAGAACCACTGGTCCAGTTCGCCGCCGGCCCAGAACAGCACCGGGGCCGACGCGGCCGCCAGGGCCAGCCCGGGGCCGAGGGGCCGGAGGGACTCCAACCGGCCCAGGGGAAGGGGCAGGGCGGCGGCAGGGGAGCCGGCCGCAGG
>NZ_JAYGHZ010000116.1:0-3087 GCF_034931285.1 Synechococcus sp. BA-120 BA3 | reverse complement strand
TGCCGGCCCAGAACACCCGGCCGTGGGGCCGCAGCAGGGCGTCGCCGCTGCCGGTCCACAGCCCGGGGGGCATCCAGCCGGCAAAGGCCCCGCCGACGAAGGGCTCCCGCGGCCAGTCCTTCTCCACGTAGTCGAGCGGCTCCAGCGCCATCGGACCGAAGTAGGCGGCCAGATCCCCCAGCACCGCCGCCCGCCGCTCCGCAGGATCCAGGGCCGACCAGCGCTCCTGGCGGCGGCCCGCCACGAAGGCGGCGATCACCCCCAGACCGGTCTCGGGATCGGAGCTGTCGGCGCAGAGTTCCACCCAGGGGCGATCGCCGATGCCGATGCCGGCCAGTCCGGCCTGCCGCCACCAGGGGCTGCGGTAGGCGACCAGCACCTTCGTG
This sequence comes from Synechococcus sp. BA-120 BA3, assembly GCF_034931285.1. Taxonomy (NCBI): domain Bacteria; kingdom Bacillati; phylum Cyanobacteriota; class Cyanophyceae; order Synechococcales; family Synechococcaceae; genus Synechococcus; species Synechococcus sp. BA-120 BA3. The sequence goes on along the minus strand of NZ_JAYGHZ010000116.1, from coordinate 2,701 downwards.
CAGCGGCCCATGGCCATGCCCTCCTGAAGGGCGCGCCGATCGGCCGGCAGCTCCGGCGTGAAGTGGATCGCGGCCGCCATGGCCGGCGGCATGGCCACGATCACCGCCCGGCCGTGGTGGCTGCCGTTGTCGGTGGTCACCGTGATGGGGCCCTCCGCATCGGGGCCGGCGGGTCCCGCCGGCTGCTCGATGGCCCGCACCGGCTCACCGAGCACCAGGGCGTCCTCCAGGCCCCTGGCCAGCAGCGCCGGCAGCTGGCCGGCACCGCCGTGGATCAGCTCCTCCTCGGGGTGGTCGCCCTGGGGCGCCGTGCGCTGGCCCCAGGCCACATGCAGCAGCGACACCTGGTCCGGCTCCGCCGGCCCGAGAAAGCCGACGGCCCGGCAGAAGTAGGCGAAGTACCAGGCGGCGAAGGGGGTGTGGGTGTGGGCCTCGATCCAATCCTGGAAGCTCAGCCGGTCGAGGGCGGCGGCGTCGGGATGGTGATGGGGATGGCCCTCCGGCAGGGACACCACCAGCTCCTGGAAGCGCTCCAGGGCCTGCATGGCGTCCTGCCAGTCCGCTTGGGGCACCGAGGGCGGCTGCCCCTCCGGGAACCCCTGGAAGAAACCGCTGAAGGTGCAGCGGTGGGAGCCGAAGCAGAGGACCGTCTCGCCCTCGTGGGGCGAGGGGAAACGGCGCAGGTCGTGCTCCTCGAGCAGGGAGCGGAAGCGGGCGTGGGTGGCTCCGACCCACTGGCCGCCCAGGTCGATCCAGGCGGGGGGCCGGGCCGGCCGGGTCCCGTCCCCCTCCTGGTTCAGGGGGGCCCGCACCATGCGACCGCCTACGGCCGGAGCCGCCTCGATCACCTCCACCGACAGGCCGGCCCTGCGCACCTCCCTGGCGGCCACCAGTCCGGCCAGCCCCGCCCCGACGACGATGACGTCCTTCACGATGACGTCCTTCACGCCGGATCAGCCCGCCGCATCGAGCTCGCCCTTCATGCGCTCGAGGGTGAGGGTCATCTGTTCGAACATCTTCTCGGGGGTGAGGCCGAACTGGCCGAGCTGGGTGCGCAGCTGTTCGACGGTGAGCTTGGCCTGGAAGTCCTCGGAGAGTTCGAAGCGCTTCATGAACACCTGATAGCGCTCCATCATCTCCTCCATCCGCTCGATGTACAGCTTCTTGCCCTCGCGGTCGAACTTGCCGTATTCGCTGCCCAGCTGCATCAGCTGCTGGTAATCGCTGAACAGCCGCTTCGCTTCGTCCTGGACGATCTCGGAGTCGAAGAAAGCCATGGGAACGTCTGCTCCGGACTGCGGGAGAGATCGATTCTGCAGAGACCGGGCAGGCCTGGGGAGTGCGGATCCACGTATCGCCGTCCCCGGCCCGCCATGGCCGATACCGAAATGGATGCCATCCCCTGGTGAGGATGGACCTCCTCCATCGCTGGGGTGTCCCCGCCCCTGTGCCCGTGGACCTCACCCCCCTGCTGCCCCAGGTGCGTGACGACCTCAGCCGGGGACTGGCGCTGCTCCGCGGTGTCCGTCTGGTGCTGTGCCTGGGCAGCCGGGCCCAGATCACCCTGTTGATGGGCACGCCGGCCAGGATCCTGGGGGCCGCCACCACCGCCGCCGAGGGGCTCGCCCAGGTGCGCCGCCATCGCCCCGCCCTGCTGCTGGTCAGTGACCGGCTGGAGGAGGGCTGCGGCGTGGACCTGGTGGTGCAGGTCAAGGCCCGCCACCCCGAGGTCCGCACCCTCCTGGTGGTGTCGCAGGAACACCGCCTCGCCCGGATCCGGCAGGCCCTGCAGGCGGGCTGCGACGGCATCGTGCCGGAGTCGCGGCTGCTCCACGGCTCCGGCCTGCAGGCCCTGCACGCCGTGCTCAGCGGCGGCCTCTACCTCGACCGTGGCCTGGTGGGGGCGGTCCTGGCGGACCAGGAGCCCGGCGGTGACGCCGCCGAACCGCTCAGTGCCCGGGAGCGGCAGGTGCTCGAGCGGGTGGTGCACGGCCTGACGAACCACGAGATCGCCCGGGAACTGATGGTGTCGGTCGACACCGTCAAGACCCACGTCCGCAACGTGCTGCTCAAGCTGCGGGTCCGGGGCCGCATCCAGGCGGTGGTCATCGGCCTGCAGCTGGGGCTGGTCGACTGGCCCCGACCCGGAGGCACCCGCTAGTTTCAGGCCCGACGTGCGCGCGCTCGGGCCTCCATGGCAGGACGCCACTGGCTGGATCCCCTGGCCCGCCGCCTGCTGGAGGCCACCGGCCAGCTGCCGCCCCTGCCGCCGCCGCAGCCAGGGGCCACTCCGGCCGGGACTGGCCTTACCGCGATGGGCGCTGAAGAAGCCGTCGAAAAGGAACTGCTCGCCCTCAAGCTGGCCCTGGACCCGGCGCTGCGGTTCCGGGATGGGGCCGAGGTGCGCCAGGCGGCCGCCCTGGGCTGGAGCCTCGAGGTCAACCTCGCCGAGGCCGGCGACTGGCTGCGGCTACCCGGCTGCCCGCCTGAGCTGGTGGATCGGCTGATCCGCCTCCAGGGCGAGGGCCAGCAGTGGTCGGGTCCCGGGGATCTGGCCGCCGGGCTCCAGGTTCCCTCCGCCCGGGTGGGGATCTGGCTGCCGGTGCTGCGCTTCCGGCGCCGCGGCCGGCCCCGGTCTGCGCCGCTGCCGCCGCCACAGGCGATCAACCAGGCGTCCGAACGGCTGCTGCAGGAGCGGCTC
>NZ_JAYGHZ010000115.1:0-3122 GCF_034931285.1 Synechococcus sp. BA-120 BA3 | reverse complement strand
CCATCGGGGCGTCGTGGGCGCGGGCGATCCGCTCCATGGTCTGCAGCAGCGGCTGGATGCGGGGCCGCAGGCGCCGGAACAGCAGGCCCCGCGGTCCCGGAGGCAGGCCCGCCCGGGCCTCCCCCGGGGACTGGGCCAGCAGCCCCAGGGCCAGGGGGCTGTAGGCGAGCAGCTCAATGCCCAGCTCCCGGCAGACCGGAGCCACCCCCTGGTCTGCGAGCGCCTCAGGGGCCAGCAGGGAGAGCTGCACCTGCAGGCTGGCGAGACGCAGGCCGCGCCGGGCCAGCTGTTCGTGCACCCGGCGCAGGCGGCGTGGGCCCAGGTTGGAGACCCCAAGACTGCCCACCCGGCCCTCGGCCACCAGATCCGCCAGTCCCTCCAGCAGCGCCCCCTCCTGCCAGGGGGCGTAGCGGGCCGTGCTCCAGTGCAGCTGCACCCTGTCCAGGTGGCCCCTCAGCCGTTGGCGGGAGGCCTCGAACGCCGCCTCGAAGCCCCGGCGACCCAGGCGCCAGGGGAACGGGGCCAGCTTGGTGGCCACGGTCAGCCGCTGGCGCCGGTCCGGTGGCAGGGCCTCGACGAAGTCGCCCAGGAGCGACTCGCTGCGTCCCCCGTAACGGCCGGTGCCATAGGAATCAGCCGTATCGAAGAACGTCAGCCCCAGCTCCACCGCGCGGCGGAAGCAGGCGGCCAGGGTCTCGTCCTGGGCGGGGTCGTACCGCCAGAGGAACTGGTTGCCCCAGGCCCAGGTGCCGACCCCGACCCCGGGGACGACCGGCGGCGGCGGCGGGGGCAGGATGTCGGCCATGGCGATCACGCAGCTCCCGGTCCGTTGCCATGATCGACCCGAACCTCCCCCCGGGGACCCGCGATGACCAACCCCGCGGCCCTCGGGCCGGCGCCCTCCCCGGCCAGGCCCACCGCCCCGCACGCCGTCTCGCCCACCGCCGCGACCCCTGGCCGTGGCGCCGATCCTGTGCTCTGTCAGCACTGCGGCCGGACCGCCAGCAACGGGATCAGCTGCCAGGGCATCTGCGTCGCCGATTCGGGCTATTGAAGCTCCGGCCCGGCCCGGCGGCCCTGGCCGCCTTGAGCCTGCTGCTGGCCGCGGGCCTCCCCTGGGCACCCCTGGGGGCCAGGGAACTGTCCGGCGACGATTTCGGTCGCTGGGAAAGGCCCCTGCGCCGCTGCAGCGTCATCACCCCCTCCGGCACGACGGGGCCGGTGCCACCCCCGGCCAGCTGCCGCCTGCTGCGGCTGGACCAGCAGATCGAGGGCCTGCTCAGTGTCCGGTTCCTGCAGCCCGGTGGCGACAACGCCTTCCTCGATCGCCAGCTCGTCTTCGCCGGGGTGCTGGCGGAAGGCTCCGCCGCCATGGCCTGCCACCGGAGCCGCTGTGAGCCGCGCTGGCCGGTGCGGCTGCGGGTCAGCGCCGTGGGGCAGGCGGGATTCGGTGACGGGGAGGCGGCGCTCGGGCTGACCAGGGCCGAGCTGGCCAGCGGACAGTGCCTGCTCGACGATCGCTCCTTTCGCTGCGAGGCCACCGGCCCGGAAGGGCGGCAGTGGCGGGTGGAGGCCGCCCCCTGAACGGGCCGGGAGCGGGAGGGAGAGGGACGACGGAGATGACGATCGGCAACGAAGGCCACAGACAGGAACGCCGCTCTTCAGATTCTCTTTATGATTGATCCGTCCGGGAGATGGCCATGCCCCCATCCACGTCCCTGCTGGCCCTGGTGGGCGTTGTGGGTTTCGCCATCATCTCGCTGCTCATGGGCGTTCTCCCCTGAGAGGCAACGGCGGGTCGATCGAACGTCGCCGCTAGGGTGCCGACGACCCGCCGGACGGCATGTCGACCAAGGACGCCTTCACCCGCATCTATCAACGTGACACCTGGGGGGGAGGCTCGGGACAGGGATCCCGGCCGGAGTTCAACGGCGAATACATCGCCACCCTGCAGCGCTTCCTGCGCCTCAACGACATCGGCAGCGTCGTTGATTTCGGGTGCGGCGACTGGCAGTTCTCCCGCCTGATCCACTGGGGGGACATCACCTACACCGGGGTCGACATCGTCGATTCGGTGGTGGCGGCCAACCGCGAACGCCATGCCAGCGAGACGGTTCACTTCCAGCTGTTCGACGACCTGGCCAGCCTCCCCCCTGCCGATCTGATCCTTGTCAAGGATGTGCTGCAGCACCTTCCCAACACGCTGGTGCGGGAATATCTCGACCACTTCAAGAGCAAGTACCGCTGGCTGATCGTCACCAATGATGATCTGCCCCAGTCAGGACTGAATCAGGAGATCGATGCGGGCGCCTGGCGTCCCCTGCGTCTGGATCTCCCGCCCTTCAGCGAGCACTGCTCCACCCTGGCCCAGTGGGTCGTGCTGACGGAATCCTCCATGAGTCTGCACAGGAAGCGGGCGGATCTGATCCTTGGTGAGGGGCCGCGCCGGCCGCATCGCCGCCCTGACGATCAGACGGCTTGAAACCAGCATTGGGGGCCGGGGACGGCGGCTCAATCAGCGGGAACGATTCACCAGTTGCCGACTCTTTTGAGCGCGGTGTAATACTCGATGATGGCGTCCTCCAGGATGGCCCTAGGGGTGGAGGGAAGCTGAATTCTTTCGCGATAGGCCTGGATCTTTTCAATCATCTCCAGACATTCCTCGCTGAGCAGAGCCACGAACGGATCCGGCTCTTCCGGGGAATTGGCTGCCACCGCAGTCCTCTTCGGCATGTCCGGTGCAGTCTGCCACCCATGGGCGGTCACCGTGCCGGCCCCCCACGCACTGGGGAGCGGCCAGGAGACCCCCGGTTGTTGCAGAGGCGGCACCCAGATTCGAACTGGGGATAAAGGATTTGCAATCCTCTGCCTTACCACTTGGCCATGCCGCCTGCCGGGGAGCAAACTCCCTGCAGCGGATCGTATCAGCCATGGCATGTCCTCCCCCCGTCTGCTGGTTCTGAGCAACGGCCATGGGGAGGATCTGATCGCCCTGCGGCTGATCGAGGCCCTCAGGCGGCAGGCCCCCGGTCTGGAGGTCGACGTGCTGCCGCTGGTGGGGGTCGGCCAGGCCTACGCCGGCGCCGAGGCGGCCGGCGAGCTGCGGCGAGGCGGCCCGCGGC
>NZ_JAYGHZ010000114.1:0-3148 GCF_034931285.1 Synechococcus sp. BA-120 BA3 | reverse complement strand
GGCACACCGCCTGGAGCATCACCACCGCCACGATGAGCTACTCAAACCACACCCTGCTGCGGGAGGCCCTCGGGGCGGTGGGCCGGCTGCGGCGGCTGCTGCGGCCCTGGCCCCTGCTGGTGGGCACCGCCCTGGCGTCGCTGGTGTGGCTGATCGAGGCGTCGGCGCTGATGGGCCTGCTGCAGCTGCAGGGGGATCCCCTGGCCCTCACCCAGGCCGCCGTGATCCGCACCGCCATGGCCCTGGGCGGTGTGCTGTCCTTCCTGCCGGCGGGGGTCGGCACCGCGGAGGCCACAGCCATCGGCCTGGCGGTGGCCTTTGGCGTCGAGCGGCCGACGGCGCTGGCGGTGACCCTGGTGCTGCGGGTGTGCACCGTGCTGCTGCCCACCGCGGTGGGCCTGGTGGTGCTGGGCCGGCATCGGGACGGTGGCGAGGCGATGCCGGCGTGAGCGACACCCCCCTCTCCTCCGGGGCCGGCTACCGGGCCGAGATCGACGGCCTGCGGGCCCTGGCCGTCGTGGGCGTGATCCTCAACCACATCGACGACCGGCTGCTGCCCAGCGGCTACCTGGGGGTGGACATCTTCTTCGTGATCTCCGGCTTCGTGATCACCGCGTCCCTGACGCGCCGGCCGGCCCGCTCCCTGGGGGATCTGCTGCTCGACTTCTACAGCCGGCGCCTGAAGCGGCTCGTGCCGGCCCTGCTGGTCTTCGTGGTGGTGGTGGGATTCCTGTCCTGCCTGGTGATCCCCCGTCCCCATACGGCCCTGCGCACGGGGATCAGCGCCCTGTTCGGCTTCTCCAACATCTACCTGCACGGCCAGGCCACCGACTACTTCGGCACCGCCACCAAACTCAACCCCTTCACCCACACCTGGTCCCTGGGGGTGGAGGAGCAGGTCTACCTGCTGCTGCCCCTGGTGGCCTGGCTGACGGGCTTCGCCCGGCCCGGAGCCGGGGGCCATAGGGCCCTGTTCGGGGTGATGGGCGTGGCCTCGCTGGCGTCCCTCGTCGCCTTCGTGCAGCTCTATCCCACCCAGCAGGCCGCCGCCTACTTCCTGATGCCGCCGCGGCTCTGGGAGATGGGGGCGGGCTGCCTGCTGTTCTGCCTCGGCGGCGTCTGGCCGGCCGCCCTCGCCCTGGTGGGGGTGATGCTGCTGCCGCTGGCCTGGGCGGTTCCAGCCACGGTGGCCGCCGTCGTCCTGACCACCCTGCTGATCGCCAGCCTGCGGCAGGGGACCGCCGCCTACCGCTTGTTCAGCCTGCCGGCCCTGGTGCGGGTGGGGCTGATCTCTTACTCCCTCTATCTCTGGCACTGGGGGGTGCTGTCCCTGAGCCGCTGGACGGATCGGCCTGCACTGGTGGTCGCTGCCGTTCCAGATCGGCCTGATGGTGCTCCTGTCGCTGGCCTCCTACCGCTGGGTCGAGAAGCCCCTGAGGCAGGCCAGCTGGGCCCCGCGGCGGGACCGGACGATCGCCATCGGGGTGGGCGGCCTGGCCGCCGGGGCAGGGCTGCTCATCGCTGTCGACAACCTGCCTCCGTTCAGCCTGTACGCCGGCCGCAACCCGATCCCCGCCGGCATGGGGGTGGAATCGCTGATCGATCCCTATCGGGTGGCAGGTGCCGCCGGAACCTGGCAGGGATCCCCCTGCGTGCTGGCCAACGACGGCGAAGCGGACAAGACCATCGCCATCGAGGACTGCACCCTCGGGAACTTCGCCACGGCCCGCCACCGGGTGCTGGTGGTGGGCAATTCCTTCTCCGCCAGCTTCGCGGGCGCCTTCGACGCGCTGGTGGCCAGCGACGACTACGCGGTGACGATCACCTCGGCCTGGGCCGCCTCCCCGGTGGGCAACTTCGCCGCCCTCGGCGGCGGCGGCCCCTTCGCCGCCACCAACCGCGCCTACTGGAACCGAGTGGTGCCGGCTCTGGTGGCGCAGCTGCGCCCGGGCGACTGGGTGTTCCTCGTCAACGACATGGTGATGTTCTCGCCGCCCAGCCAGGGGCCGGGCAACCGGCTGATCCTGCAGACCCTGGGGGTGGGCCTCAGCGACTTCTCAGCCAGCCTGGCGCAGCGCGGCGTGCGCCTGGCCGTGCTCAACGGCCTGCCCTTCGCCCGTGAGGCGAACTGCCATCCCGCCAGTGCCTTGCCCCAGTGGTTCTCCCCCTTCGGCGGCCCCTGCGAGATGCCGGGCCGGGCGGAATCCCTGCGGCGACGCCAGCCCCTCGACGACCTGCTGGGCGACCTGCAGACCCAGGGCACGCTGCAGGTGGTCGACCTGTTCGACATGTTCTGCCCCGAGGGAGAGTGCACCTATCGAGCCCGGGGCGGGGAGATCCTCTACCGGGACGAGCATTCCCATCCTTCGAAGCAGGCGGTACGGCTGGCCGCGCCCCTGATCCGGGACGTGCTGAGGTCCCCGGCACCAGCACCGGGGAGACCAACGGCTGAGGGGCCCTGAGGCCAAAGCCGGAATGAACGATGCCCCCGACACCGGGGACTCCAGGGGTACCTGGAACCACGGTCTCGGGGGCTCTCGCCGGGTCCGCTCTGGCGCGGAACCGATGGATCAGGATTCAGCGGCCGTGATCAGCCGGCATTCTCCGCGATCTGCAGACCCTGGATGGGACAACTTGGGGTCATGGACACCTCCTCCTGTGGGTTGGATGCCAGCCGGCGACGCCTGCGGCAAGCACGGAAAACGACCGAGGCCGGAAAGACTCCACCGCGTGCAGGTCCTGCGAACGATCCACCGATGCCGATGCGGCAGTGGGGAGTCACCGGGCCAACGTCGCGGGGCTCTCCGATCAGGCGTTTCCGTCGATCACCACGTCACTGCTGACGGAACCCCGCCATCGTAACCAGCTTTTAGGGCAGGCGAGGAGGGGGGCATGAGTACGGAGGCCATGAAAAAAGCCCCCGTGGAGGGGGCCGGAAATCCATGGAAGGGGGATCAGAGCGCGTTGCCGCGGGGCAGAACCTCTTCAGGGAAGATGAAGTTTTCGTGCGGCTGGTCGGCGGGGGCCATCCAGGCACGCAGACCTTCGTTGAGCAGGATGTTCTTGGTGTAGAACGTCTCGAATTCAGGATCCTCCGCCGCGCGGATCTCCTGGCTCACGAAGTCGTAGGCCCGCAGGTTGAGGGCCA
>NZ_JAYGHZ010000113.1:0-3251 GCF_034931285.1 Synechococcus sp. BA-120 BA3 | reverse complement strand
CTCGATGGTGGTGATGTGGATCAGCGAGGTGATCACCGAACGGGGCATCGGCCAGGGGGCCTCCCTGGTGATCTTCATCAACATCGTCGCCACCCTGCCCAAGGCGCTGGGCTCCACCATCCAGCTGCCGGCAGATGGCCAGCCCCAGGCCGGTGCCCGCCTGGGGGGCGTTGGCGGTGGTGCCCAGCTGGGAGAAGGGCTGGAACAGGCGCTCCAGCTGGTCGGCGGCGATGCCGACCCCGGTGTCGGCGACGGCGAACTCCAGCGGGGTCGTTGCCTGCTGCGGTGGGTTCGCCCCAGCCCCTGCCCGCGCCGACGGGGCCCCGACCCCCACCGACACCACGACGCGGCCGGCATCGGTGAACTTGATGGCATTGCCGACCAGGTTGAGCAGGATCTGGCGCAGGCGGATGGCGTCGGTGACGATGGCCTCGGGAAGCTCCGCGGGCAGCACCAGGGACAGGTCGATCGCCTTGATCCGGGCGAGGCTGGAGCAGGCGGCGATGGTCTCCTCCAGCAGGGGGCGCAGCCGGCAGGGGGCCAGCTCCAGCGCCACATGACCGGACTCGATCTTGGTGAAGTCGAGGATGCCGTTGAGCAGGGTGAGCAGGGATTCCCCCGAGCTGTGGACGATGTCGAGACACTCCCGCTGCTGCGCCGAGAGCTCCGTGGCCAGCACCAGGCCGGTCATGCCGATGACGCCGTTGAGCGGGGTGCGGATCTCATGGCTGAGGGTGGCGAGGAAGGTGGTCCTGGCCCGTTCGGCGGCGGCCATGGCCTGGAAGGCCCTGGCACGGGCCTTGAGGGAGCGGCGATGGAAGTTGGCCGCCAGCACCGAGAAGCCGGCGCTGCCGAGCAGACCCAGCAGGTAGGTGAGCTGCAGGGGGAACTCCTTGTCCTGCAGCTGGGCCAGCGAGATGTCGAGTCCGACGAAGCCCACCAGCACCCCGTCGCGGTCGCGGATGGGGGCGAAGCCGCTCATGAAGGACCCGAAGTGATCGGAGTAGGGCCTGCTGCTGACGGTGACCATCCCGCTCCGGGCGGCGCGCAGGGCATCGTCGGAGGGATCGACGTAGAGGTCGCCGACGCTGACGGCGCTGGCCGGGACGCTGGGGTTCTGGATGTAATAGGTGCTGTCGAGCGTGAAGCGGAGCCCCTCCGGGGTGACGATGAAGACGTAGGCGTAAAAGATGTCAGGTACGAGCCTGCGCAGCCGCAGCAGGGGTGCGGTGGCGCGGCGGTAGTCCGCATTTCCCGTCTGCTCCGGCCTGGTGACGGCGGAGACGAGGGCCGGATCCATCTCGCTGGCGGCGATGCTCACCAGGTTGTGCAGGTTGTCGCGCACCTGGTTGCGCAGCAGTCGGGTGGCGCTCACATAGTTGGCGCTGAGGGCCACCCCCGCGACGGCGAAGATCATGGCGGCCAGCAGCACGCTCTCGCCGCGAATCCGCTGGCGGCTCCATCCGGGGGCGGGATCGCTGCTGAGGCGTTCAGACCACGCGAAGCCGCCAAACACACGGGAGAGCGGGCCAGCCAGGAGTCCTCAGCGCACGGCACAATGCTGGTCTAAACGGTCGACACCCCGATCGCTTCAGGCCAGGCGCCGATCGTGTCGGGGGTGAGGAGATGTGAACCGCGGTGGGGCCCCCGAAAGGCCTTGCCTACGTTTGGTCAGAGGAAGGGGCTCCCCATGCGCGCGAACGTGGCTCCCCGCGAAGCGGCACGGCTGGAAGCTCTGAAGGATTACCACATCCTCGATACGGCGGCCGAGGAGTCGTACGACGCCATCACCTTCCTGGCCGCCCAGCTCTGCGACGTGCCGATCGCCCTGATCAGCCTGGTGGATGCGGATCGCCAGTGGTTCAAGTCCCGGGTGGGACTGGCGGCCAGCGAGACGAGCCGGGATGTGTCCTTCTGCGCCCACGCGATTCTCGGCGACCAGACCCTCGTGGTCAGGGATGCCCGTGAGGATGAACGCTTCCGGAGCAACCCGCTGGTCTGCAGCGAACCGAACATCGTCTTCTACCTGGGGGTGCCCCTGTGCACACCCTCGGGGGCCAAGATCGGCACGCTCTGCGTCATCGATCAGCGGCCCCGGGAGCTCAGCGACCTGCAGATCCGCGCCCTCGAGACCCTCGCCCACCAGGTGGTGCTGCAGCTGGAACTGAAGCGGATCTCCGACCGACTGGCCGCCGCCCTGGAGCGCATCGAGGTGATGGAGACCCTGATCCCGATCTGCTCCTACTGCAAGGGCATCCGCAACGACCAGGGCTACTGGCAGACCGTGGAGTCCTTCATCAAGAGCCACGACAACGTCGAGTTCTCCCATGGGGTGTGCAACGCCTGCATGGCGAAGTACTTCCCGGAGGTGACTCCCTTCGCGGAAGGCCCCACGGAGCAAGGGGATCAGCCCTGAAGGCACCCGTGGCCAGGCGAATCCCCTGAGGCGGGTTCAGCCGGGTTGGGGAGTCTGCAGCTTGTAGCCGCTGTCGATGGTGCTGTCGGGCAGCGGCTGGCTTTCCTCGTTGGGGATCATCACCTCGATGTAGGCGGCGCCATCGTGGCTGTCGATCCGATCCAGCACCTGGTCGAGTTCCGCCACGGTGCTCACCTTCGCCGTCAGCCAGTTCCTGCAACCGAAGGCCTCGGGCAGGAGGTGGTACTGGACGGCCGCCAGATCGTCGTAGCCATGACCGCGCTCACTGATCACATCCTCGATGCCGAAGAGGCCGTTGTTGAGCACGAAGATCCTCGGTTTGACGCCATAACGGCCCATCACCCCGATCTCATTGAGGGTGAGCTGGTGGGAACCGTCGCCGGTCACCATCCAGGTATGGCCGGAGGTCTTGGCCATCACCACTCCGAGGCAGGCCGGCGTGGCCCAGCCGATGGATCCCCAGAGGCCCTGGCCTTCCGCCGTGACGCCTTCCGGCAACAGCATGCGGTTGAGGTGCGTCATGCAGGTGCCCGTCTCGATCACCACCGTGTCACCGGCCCGCAGCCGCTGCCGCAGGCGTGGGTAGAAGGTGGCGGAGGTGGTGGGATCGCCGGCGGCGCCGGTGAGGGCTGGCGGGGCGAGCTTGAGGCCGTGATCGGCACAACGGGTGGTGACGCGCTCGCACAGTGAGGTGGATGGCTTTTATTGGACAGATTCGGCCCCTGACATCGTTAACTCTGGGCGGGAAGGACAGGGTTTGGTCTCAGTGTAGACCTCATGGGGAGTTTTGCCTCCCAGTGCGCTGTGCGGTCTT
>NZ_JAYGHZ010000112.1:0-3252 GCF_034931285.1 Synechococcus sp. BA-120 BA3 | reverse complement strand
CCGCCAGCCAGCAGTCCCAGGCCCGCGCCAGGCGCTGGCGCTTCTGCCAGCGCAGGGCCGCCGTGCCGCCGCCGTCCAGGCCACCGCTGCGGCGCCCCTTCACCTCCACCAGCAGCAGCCGTCCCGGCTTGTGGACGATGAGGTCCAGTTCGCCCCAGCGGCAGCGCCAGTTGCGCTCCAGCAAACCCCAGCCACGCAGCCGCAGCAGCCGCAGCACCCGCTGCTCGGCCCAGGCTCCCTGACGCTGGGCGGGGCTGGCAGGCACGGGCGCTGATCGTCTGCTCCAGGGTTCCCCGCCGCCGGCAGCCCCAGGCATGGCAGGCCTGGGGCCCGTGCTCAGTAGTACCGGCGGGGGTTCTGGCTGATGGCCAGCTGCACCTCCAGCAGGAACAGCAGCAGACCCACGATCATGGCCCCCATGGCCCCGACGAACAGGGGCACCACGATGGCGGTGACATCGAGGGCCGCCACGGCGCTGATGAACAGCACCGCCACCACGGCGGCCACCAGCAGGGCGGTGACGGTGACCGCCAGGATCGCCCTGTTGATCAGGAAGGTGCGACGCCGCTGCACCCCCAGCACCTGCTCCAGGCGGTTCCCTTCCTCGGGGTCGGCCTCCGGTTTCGCCTGACACAGCGCCAGGGCCTCCTGGATGACCCGCGTGCGATCAATGATCCGGGCCAGCCGGGAGGTGAACAGGCTCAGCAGCCCCGTCACGCCCGTGAACAGGAACACCGGGGCCACCGACAGCTGGATCGCCCGCGACAGGCCGGCGACGGCCGGACCTCCTCCCCCATCCGGGGACAGCTGCAGCAGAACGCTCCAGGCCATCCGGGAGATCCCCTCAGGCTTCCGGTGTGATCTGGCTCTGGAGCAGGGCCTCCAGCTCCTGCTCGGAGAGCGGGGCCGAGAGCTGATACCCCTGGCCGTGGCGACAGCCGAGGGTGAGCAGCATCTGCCGCTGCCGGGAGCGTTCCACCCCCTCCACCACCACCATGATCCCGGTGGCGTCACTGAGCCGGATCACGGCGCTGAGCATGGCCTGCTGCAGCTGGTCATAGTCGATCGCGGAGATCAGGCTCCGGTCGATCTTCACTTCGCTGAAGGGCAGCTCGGTGAGCCGCTGCAGGCCGGAATAGCCGGTGCCGAAATCATCCATCGCCAGCGCGAAGCCCTGCCGCCTCAGATCCCGCAGCTGGTCGGCCACATGGGTCGACATCTCCAGGATGCTGCCCTCGGTGAGCTCCAGGACGATGCGATCGGGGGTCAGCTGGTGCCGTTCCAGGGCCATCAGCAGGTCGCTGCTCCAGGTCGGGTCCTGCACCTGGAGCGGCGAGACGTTCACGCAGATCCGCCCGAGCTGCAGCCCGGCGAGGTCCCAGCGGTGCAGGGCCTCGAAGGCCCGCTCCATCACCCAGCGCCCCAGGGAGGAGATCTGCGCCGTGGCCTCGGCCACGTCGATGAAGTCGGCGGGGGACTGGCGGCCCAGCACCGGATCATCCCAGCGGCAGAGCACCTCGGCGGCGATCACCCGGCCGGATTCCAGCTCGATGATCGGCTGGAAGGCCAACTCCAGCTGCTCCTGCTCGATCGCCAGGGCCAGCGGTCGGGCCAGCAGTTCCTGCAGCTGGACCGATCGCTCCACCGGCGCCGCGATGCAGCAGCTGGGGAAGGGCTGGCGATGGGTTTCCTCCAGCGCCCGGGTGGCGGCATCCAGGAGCACCGAGAACTCACTGCCGTCGTCGGGGGCCCGGCTGATGCCCACGTTCAGCGACGGTTCGATGACGTGCTCCAACACCGTGGTGGGACTCTCCAGGCTGGTCAGCAGCCCGCCGGCCATGTCGCGCACCGCGTCGATGCCCATCGCCCCCGGCACCAGGGCCAGCAGGCGATCCCCCCCCTGGCGGGAGAAGAATCCACCGGCCGGCAGGGCCGCCTCCAGGCGGTGGGCGATCTCCTCGATCAGGGCCTCGCAGTCGGCGATGCCGAGCCGCCCGCGCACCAGGTCGAGCTGCAGCACCTGCAGATGCATCAGCACGGCACCGTCCGCGTAGCGGTCGGTCACCAGGCCATCGAGATCCGCCAGGTTCACCCGCTGGTCGAGCAGCTCCAGCAGGCACCAGACCGCCCCCGGCCCGGCGGTGGCGGGCAGGCGGGTGAGCGACAGGGGAATCGCCGCATCGGCCTGCGGCACCCCCACCAGATCACTGCGCAGGGTCGCCACGCTCCCCGCCAGCAGCGGCGCCACGTCGGCGGCACAGAGCTCCTGCAGGGACCGCTGGCGCAGCGCCGCCAGCTCCAGCCCCGAACGCCGGCAGAAGGCCCCGTTCGCCGCCAGGATCACCCCCTGGCCATCGGCCAGGGCCGCCGGCCGCTCAATCCTCTGCAGCAGGCCCTCGATCGCTCCGGCCCCTGGCTCCCCTGCCTCGGCGACGCGACTCACCATGGTTGTTCCGTGGTGTGGGGCCAGCGGCCGGCCCCTGATCGCCGGAAGCCCCTGGGCAGGAAGTCCCTGGTCATCAATGGATGCGGAGATCGAACGGGCCGCGATGCGGTCCTGCATCACGCTAGTCGGCCTCTCCCCCTCGGCATCCCTCCCCGGGCCGCGAAGCGCCGTGGAGCCCTTGCCTAGGCTGGCGTTCTCCGCTTCATCGCCGATGACGCGCCCGCTCTCCCTGTCCCGCTTCCCGGCCCTGGTGCTGGCCGTGCTCCTGGCCCTGCTGCTGGATGGGCTGCTGCTGCTGGCCCGCCCCATGCCGGTGGCGGCGGCGATGGACTACGCCAAACAGGTGCTGATCGGGGCCGATTTCCACGGCGCCGACCTGCGCGGCGTCACCTTCAACCTCACCAACCTGCGCGACGCCGATCTCTCCGGGGCCGACCTGCGCGGCGCCAGCCTGTTCGGCGCCAAGCTCCAGGACGCCGACCTCAGCGGCAGCGACCTGCGGGACGCCACCCTCGATTCGGCCGTGTTCGAGGGCACCGACCTGCGCAACGCCCGCCTCGACGACGCCTTCGCCTTCAACACCAAGTTCCGTGGGGTGCTCATCGACGGCGCCGACTTCACCAACGTGCCCCTGCGCGGTGATGCCCTCACCAGCCTCTGTGCCGCCGCCAGCGGCACCAATCCCGTCAGCGGTCGCCTCACCCGCGACACACTGAACTGCAGCTGAGCCCGCCTCGATGAGCTTCGATGCCCGCAGCCGCGAGCGGCTGGAGGCCCTCGGCCGCCAGCTGCCCCGACCCCTGCCC
>NZ_JAYGHZ010000111.1:0-3356 GCF_034931285.1 Synechococcus sp. BA-120 BA3 | reverse complement strand
CTGCTGCGCCGCGCCGCCGGCCGGGTGGATGGGGTGCTGGAGGACGCCCTGATCGACGCCTTCGGGCGGATCCTGGCCGATCCCTCCCTTTCGGAGGCCAGCCGCAGCGTGCTGCTGTCCCTGCCGGGGCTGGCCGAACTGGAGGATGGGGCGCCGGAGCCCGATCCGCCGGCCCTGTTCGCCGCCCTGCAGGCCCTGCGCCGCCGCTTCGGGGAAGCCCTGGCCGAGCCCCTGGAGCGGGCCCTGGAGCGGGTCAGCGCCCAGTGGTCACTGGTGTGGCCGGAGGGGGTGGGCGACCGGATGCTGACGGGATCGATCTGGAGCTGGCGGGTGGCCGCGGGGGATGGGGCGGCGATCGCGGCGGCCCGCGCAGCGGTGGACGGCCCCTCGATGACCCTGGCCCGCGCCGGCCTGCGGGCGCTGCAGGACCATCCGATCCCGGCCCGCCAGGAGGCGGTGGACGCCTTCTACGCCCGCTGGGAGGAGAAACCCGTGATCCTCGATTCCTGGTTCGCCCTGGAGGCCGCCGCCCCCTTCGCCGACGGCCTGGAGCGGGTGCAGCGGCTGCTGGAGCATCCACGCTTCGATCCGGCGGCGCCCAATGCGGTGCGGGCGGTGCTGGGGGGGCTGGCGGGCAATCCGCCGGTGTTCCATGCCGCCGACGGCAGCGGCTATCTCTTCATGGCCGGCCAGATCGCCGAGCTGGATCAGCGCAACCCGATCACGGCCTCGCGCATGGCCAAGGTGTTCAGCCGCTGGCAGAGCTACGGCCCCGGACGGCGCGAGCGGATGCGCGAAGCCCTGGAGGGACTGGCGGCCGCCGAGCTCTCCACCAACACCCGCGAGGTGGTGGGCCAGTGCCTCGGGGCCGCCGGCGGGGACGCCTAACGGCCGCCGAACACCTCGCGGTTGAGGCGGCGGAAGGCGGCCTGGCGGGCGGCGGCCCCCTCAGGGCCGGCGTACTGGCCCCAGAGGCCCTCCCAGTAGAAGAAGATCACGCCGTGGCCGCGGGCGGCGGAGAGGCGCACCTTCTGCTCGAGGGTGGCCATGTCGGGGGTGCGGCCGCCGAAGCCGGAGAGGATGCCGATCTCCACCGGCATGCCCCAGCGGCGGGCCTTCACCAGCGCCGGCTGGTCGAGGTCGCGGGCGAAGCCCTTCACCGAATAGGCGTAGTTCTGGACGATGAGGTCGTCGACCAGCTCGCCCAGGGCCCAGAGCTCCCAGTCCTGCAGCCAGTGGTTGTAAGCGAAGCGGAAGGGGCCCGGCGAGAGGCTGATCACCGTGCGCCGCGGACCGCCCACCTCCTGCAGGGTGCCCCGCAGTTCCCGCAGCAGGGCCGTGAGCCGCTGCCGGCGCCACTTCATCCAGTAGCGGTCGTTGAAGTTGGCGGGCGGCTCGCGGCCGGTGTCCGCCAGGTAGAGGGCGCGGGTGTAGGGGTCGTAGCCCAGCTCCACCGGCCAGGCGAAGTGGTCGTCGAGCTGGATGCCATCGACGCCGCAGCGCTGGACGATCTCCTTGATCAGGCCGATGAAGCGGGCCCGCACCCCCGGGTGGGCCGGATTCAGCCACACCCGCAGGTCCTTGAGGGGGGACGTCTTGAGGTTGGCGCCGTGCATGGCGTAGAGGGCGCTGCCGTCGACACGGCGCAGCACCCACTCCGGGTTTTTCTGCACCACCTCGGCATCGGCCGGCTCCATCAGGCCGTACTCGAACCAGGGGATCACCTGCATGCCGCGGCGATGGGCGGCCTTGGTGAAGCGGCAGATGGGGTCGAGGCCGGGGTTGGCGCGGGCCAGGGCCGGCTCCAGCGGCGCCCAGCGGCTGCGGTGGAAGGTGGCGCCCCGGCTCCAGACGTTGGGGTAGAGGGTGTTGAAGCCGGCGGCATCGAGCTGGGCCACGGCGGACTCGATGCGGGCGGCGTCGTAGTAGAGGGGGCTGGGGCTGTTGGTGAGCCACACCCCCACGCGGCGCTCGAACCCCTTCGGCAGGCGACTTTGGGCGTCGGCCGGTCGAGGGGCACCCACGGTGAGGGCCAGCAGGGCCGTGACCAGCACGGTGAGGGGCACCGGCAGGCGGCGCTTGAGGTGGGCGAAGCGCTTCAGGGGCACCCGACGGGCCGGCGCAGCGGGAGCCTCCATGGCGGCGGCGCTCAGCGGAACATCGAGCTGACCGAGCTCTCCTGGTGGATGCGCCAGATCGCTTCGCCGAGCATGTTGGCCACCGACAGCACCCGCAGCTGGGGGAAATGGAGATCGGGGCTCAGGGGGATGCTGTTGGTGACCACCACCTCTTCGAACAGGCCCGGCTCGGAGAGGCGCTCGATGGCCGGGGGGGAGAAGACGGCATGGGTGGCGCAGGCCAGCACCCGGGCCGCCCCGCGGGCCCGCAGCAACCTGGCCCCCTGGCAGATGGTGCCGCCGGTGTCGATCATGTCGTCGATCAGGATCGCCGTCTTGCCGGCCACGTCACCGATCACGGTGAGGCTCTCGGCCACGTTGTGGCCGGAGCGGCGCTTGTCGATGATCGCCAGCGGCGCATCCTTCATCTGCTTGGCGAAGGCCCGGGCCCGGGCCACACCGCCCACGTCGGGGGAGACCACCACCACCTCGCCCAGGTCGCGGGTGGCGAGGTAGTCGACCAGCACCGGGGAGCCGTAGATGTGGTCGCAGGGGATGTCGAAGTAGCCCTGAATCTGGGAGGAGTGCAGGTCCATGGCCAGCACCCGCTCGACGCCGGATTTGACCAGCAGGTTGGCCACCAGCTTGGCGGTGATCGACTCGCGGCCGGCGGTCTTGCGGTCGGCGCGGGCGTAGCCGTAGTAGGGGATGACGGCGGTGATCTGGCGTGCCGAGGCCCGCCGGCAGGCATCCACCATGATCATCAGCTCCATCAGGTGATCGTTCACCGGAGCGCAGGTGGGCTGGATCAGGAAGACGTCGCAGCCGCGGATCGACTCCTGGATCTGGATGTAGACCTCGCCGTCGGCGAAGCGCTTGATCACCCGCGGGCCATCGGGAACGCCGAGATAGGCACCGATCTCCCGGGCCAGATCGGGGTTGGCATTGCCGCAGAACAGCCGCAGCCGCCGTGGATCGTGGCTGGTGAGGGGCGGGTGCCCGCTCTGCTCCACCCGTTCAGCGGTCGAGAAAGTGGCCAAGGGCGCAGGCGGCGTGGCTTCGCAGCACGATGGTAGAAGCGAGCCGGCCCGGACAGTGCAAACAACCATGTCGGTTTCAGGGTTCGGCGCCGAGCCGAAGGGCGGCCTGCTGCTGGTGGGCCTGGGGCGGCAGCGGGAGCTGGAGGGCCTGGCGGCCGTGGCGGCACGGCTGGCCGCCGCCGAAGGCGTGGCCCTGCGG
>NZ_JAYGHZ010000110.1:0-3369 GCF_034931285.1 Synechococcus sp. BA-120 BA3 | reverse complement strand
CACCAGCGCCACCGCTTCGCTCAGCCAGGCGAAGCTGGCGGCACCAGCCGCGGGGCTGCTCACCCCCGGGACCACCGGCTGCTCCAGGGGGATGTCCACCAGGGGGTACGCATCGGGGTCGGCCAGGGGCGCGTCGCTGCGGGTCAGCAGCTGGCGGTGGCAGTCCCGCAGCCAGCGGCCGCAGCCCACCAGCACCACCTCCTGGCCGGCGGGCCGCGGCCGGGCGAGGGCCTTGAGGGTCACCTCGGCGCCGATGCCGGCGGGATCCCCCAGGGCGATGACGAGGCGATCCGCAGTAGTTTTCATGCCATCGGGCGCTGTCGGGGTCGGTTCATGGTCCGCTTGCTGGTGCTGGGCGTGCTGCTGCTGGGTGGGGGGCTCGCCTTCCGCAACAGCTGGGTCGTGGTCGACTGGGAGAAGATGGGCAAGGACACGGGGCTGTCGTCCCTGATCGATCCTTCGATCTTCGGCGCTCAGAAGAAGTCCCCGCTGCAGGACGCCAGCCCCTCCCGGTAGGTGGGGTAGAGCAGGCGGTAGCCGAGGTCGTCCCTGAGCCTCCGGCTGCTGGCCCGACGATTCTCGCTCCAGAAGCTGCGGGCCATGGGGCCCATGGCCGCCGCCACGTCCTCGTAGCGCTGCACCTCCGGCAGCGGGCAGCCCAGCAGATGGGCGGCCAGCCCCAGGATCTCGCTGGAGGGACAGGGGAAGGTGTCCGCCAGGATCAGGGTGTCCGGTCTGGCCTCGGGGGGCAGGGCGATGCAGTGCAGCACGGCGCCGACGATGTCGTCGACATGCACCCGCGAGAACACCTGGCCGGGCTTGTGGATGAGCCGGGCCGTGCCGTTGCGCAGGCTCACCATCGGATTGCGGCCGGGGCCGTAGATGGCGGGCAGCCGCAGCAGCTGCACCGGCAGGCCGCTGCGGCGCCAGGCCTGTTCGCAGGCCAGCCGGGCCTGGCTGCGCTCCAGCAGCGGCCGGGTCGGGCTGCTCTCGTCCACCCAGGCGCCGCCGGTGGCGCCGTAGACCCCGGTGGTGGAGAGGTAGCCCACCCAGGCCGGGGCCAGCTGGCGCAGCCGGGGCCCGAGGGACTCCAGCACCGGATCGCGGCCGCCGGCATCGGGCGGGATCGTCACCAGCACTGCACGCGCCGAAAGCTGGCCGAAATCGCCCGACACCACCAGATGATCGCCCGCGCGCATGTCGATGGCGCGGACCACATGACCAAGCTGGATGGGCAAGCCTTGCGCCAATGCGCCAAGCAAGCCCCCCGGCCCGCCCGGCACCAACGCATCCGCGCCGCTTTCCATCATCGCCGCGTCGTGCAATGCGATCTGGGCCGGGTCACCCCCGATCGAGAGCGCCGAAAGATATAGCGCCGCATCCGCCCATGGCGCGCCTGTGATCAACGTATCAAGGCGGGTCTGGGCCGTGGCTTGAGTGGCGGCCCGGTCGATCCGATCATCCAGCGCGTCGAACCCAGCGAAAAGCGCCTGTGCGGCACCATCAGGCCCGGTGACCTGCATATTTTCGAAATCGCTCCAGATCGGGTCGCGGCCTGCGCGACGCGCCAAGGACCATAGCGGGTTGTCGCGCCCGTTGTGGAGCCATTGCGCGCCCCGATCCCACGGCAAGCCGAGCGCCTCGGTCGATGTCCACGCCCGCCCGCCAACACGGTCGCGCGCCTCCAGCACCACGACACGACGGCCAAGACCCAACAAAACTCGCGCGGCGGCAATGCCGGCAGCACCCGCCCCGATGATGATGAAATCGGTATCAAGACGGCCGGCTTGCGCAGCGACACTGCGCGGGGCCACCAAACCGGCGATCGACGCAGCCATTGACTGGGCCAGAAAGCGCCGCCGGCCCCCCATCGCACGCTAGCCCGGCTGACCGCCTGCGTCCGCGTCATAGGCTTCGATGATCTTGGCGACCATCGGGTGACGCACGACATCCTTGGATGTGAAGTAGTTGAAGGTGATCCCCTTGACCCCGCCCAAGATGCGGTCAGCCTCGGCCAGACCGCTCGGCACACCGCGCGGCAGATCGACCTGGCTGCGGTCGCCGGTGATCACCATGCGCGAGCCTTGGCCCAGACGGGTCAAGAACATCTTCATCTGCATGGCGGTGGCATTTTGCGCCTCGTCCAAGACAACATAGGCATTCGACAGCGTCCGCCCCCGCATGAAGGCCAAGGGCGCGATCTCGATTGTCTTTTCTTCCATCAGCTTTTGCAGCTGCTTGCCGGGCAGAAAATCATTCAGCGCGTCGTAGAGCGGCTGCATGTAGGGATCGACTTTTTCCTTCATGTCGCCGGGCAAAAAGCCCAAGCGCTCACCCGCCTCGACCGCGGGGCGGCTGAGGATGATCTTGTCGACCTGACCGCCGATCAGCTGGTTCACACCGACCGCAACCGCGAGATAGGTCTTGCCCGTACCCGCCGGCCCGATGCCAAAGGCCAATTCATGGCCGAAAAGATTGCGCACATAGTCCTGTTGCGCGGCGGTGCGGGGCTCGACGGTTTTCTTGCGGGTGCCGATCTCCAATGAGCCACGCTGGAACATCTCGATCTGATCGCCCGCGCGCACGCCCGTACCCTCGACCGAGCCGCCAAGGCGGATCGCCGCGTCGATGTCACCGGGTTCAACACCGCGCCCAGCCTCGAGCCGGGCATAAAGTTTCTTCAGCACCTCCGCCGCCGCTTCGCGCGCGTCGCCAAGCACGGCAAGCTGATTGCCACGATGCAAAACATGCACCGAGAGCAGATGCTCGATCTGGGCAAGGTTGCGGTCGAATTCTCCGCAAAGCTCGATCAGCAGACGGTTATCGGGGAACTCGATCGAAAGCTCGACCGGGGTGCCATCGGGGGGGGCCGCCAGAGGGGTAATCGCCAAATTGCGCTCCGGTTTGGTGTTGCGCCTGAACTGACTGTGGCAATGCAGGCGGCGCAACGCAACAGCTTGTGGTCACTGTCACGAAAGTTTCTTTATCCTGTAGTGCTTGGCGCATGAAAAACGGGCACCTCCCATGGGGGAGATGCCCGAGAACAGCATCGAATCGCGGATTATCTGTTGGCCGAACGCGGCACACGATCCGGGAAATCGCTACCCGATGTGATATCGCCGATGATCGAATTGGGCGGCGCGACAGCGGTGCATACCGGCAGGCCCGAGACAGGATCGCGGCGGCGCGACCAATATCCTTCAAGGCCATCGTCGATCATCCAGATGTGGCAGCCATCTGGATCGATATAAATGCCCGCCTGCAACCGGCTGAGACTGCCGGAATCACGGCCAAAATCTTCGCCAACGGCGCGGACGGGGACATTGCCCGTGGCACGTGTGGTCCCCTCGAAGCTTTCGACGCAGCCCG
>NZ_JAYGHZ010000109.1:0-3478 GCF_034931285.1 Synechococcus sp. BA-120 BA3 | reverse complement strand
GTGGAGCGGAGGGGGGAGCGGCGGTGGCCGGAGCCGCGGGCGGAGCGCTGGCCCGGGGGGCGCTCACCGGAGCCGGAGCGGCCTTCTTGACCGCGAGGATCGCCTTGGATGGCGGGGTGGGCGCCGGCGCTTCGGGCCGTGCCGGGGACGGGGCCGCGACGTTCACACCGATCAGCGAACGGATCCGGGAGGCCTCGTCATCACTGATGGAGCTGCTGTGGCTCTTGGCCGCAATGGAGAGCTTCTCGGCGGCATCGAGCACGTCCTTGTTGTCCAGGCCCAGGTCCTTCGACAGCTCGTAGATTCTCACTTTGCCGCTGCTGGTCATTCAGAAAGGTCTCCGTACGGTGGGGCCGAAAGGACCCCGGGGCCGCACGCACGTGGCGACCATGGTTCATCTTGCCTCAGAGGTCGCGGGGCCGATCGCTCGAGACGTGCCTCAAGGCTGGCCAGGATCGCCTCGCTGACGGAGCAGCGCAGACCACGCTGGAGCCGGCGGCGGCGGCGGGCTTCCTCCAGGCAGCTCGGTTGCGGGCACAGATAGGCCGATCGGCCCATGCCCCCATCCAGGCGCACCGTCCCATCGGCCTGGCGCACCACCCGCCAGAGCAGGGTGCGGTCGCAGAGGCGGCGGCAGGAGACGCAGCGCCGCAGCACCGGCCGCCCGGTGGGCGGCGTCACCGGACACCCTCGCCGGGGGTTTCATCGAAGGCCTCCTCGAGCGGCGGCTCAGCCTGATCAACGGCCTCCGCTTCGGCTGGGGCGGCCTCCTCGCCGTTGTCCTCGCCGACCTCCTCGTCTTCACCCTCCCCGTAGGACTCCTCGTCCTCCGGCAGGGGGTAGAGCTCCCGCAGGCGGGCGTCCTCCTCGGCGCGGGTGGCCTGCTCGGCCTCCAGACGGGCCTCGGCCTCGGCCTGCAGCGCCTCCTCCTCCTGGCGCTGGGCGATCAGGGTCGCCACCTTCTCGTCCTCGCTGACCTGGTCGTACTCCTGGGCGTCCTTGATGTCGATCTTCCAGCCGGTGAGACGGGCCGCCAGGCGCACGTTCTGGCCCTCCCGGCCGATGGCCAGGCTCAGCTGGTCGTGGGGCACGAGCACGTGGGCGTGGTGGCCTTCGGGGTCCACCAGGCGCACCATCTCCACCCGCGCCGGGCTGAGGGAGTTGGCCAGGTACTGGGCCGGGTCCGGGGACCAGCGGATCACGTCGATCTTCTCGCCCCGCAGTTCGTTTACCACCTGCTGGATGCGGGAGCCGCGGGCGCCGATGCAGGCTCCCACCGGATCCACTTCCCGCTCCACACTGTCGACGGCCACCTTGGTGCGGGGGCCCACGGCGCGGGAGGGGGGATTGGCCTCGCGGGCCACGGCGACGATCCGCACCGAACCCTCCTGGATCTCGGGCACCTCGTTCTCGAACAGATAGACCACCAGGCCCGCATTGGCCCGGGAGACGAACAGCTGGGGGCCGCGGCGGGGCACCTCGCTGACCTCCTTGAGGAAGACCTTGAAGGTGGCGTTGGCGCGGTAGTTGTCGTTGGGCAGCTGGTCGCGGCGGGGCAGTTCCGCCTCCACCTCGGGCCGGCCCAGGCCGCTGCTGACGGCCATGATCACGCTCTGACGCTCGAACCGGATCACCCGGGCGGTGAGCACGGGATCCTCCAGGTCGGCGAATTCCTCCTGGATCATGCGGCGCTGCTGGTCGCGCAGCTTCTGGGCCAGCACCTGCTTGGTGGTGGCGGCGGCCATGCGGCCGAAGTCATCCTTCTCCGGGGTCACATCCAGCACCACCGTGTCGCCGATCTGGGCGTCCTCCGCCACCTGGCGCACCTCTTCGATGGCGATCTGGTGGTCGTCGCTCTCCACCTCCTCGACGATGATCTTGCTGGCCAGCACCCGGTAGCCCTCCTCCTCCAGATCCAGGGCGACGTCGAAGTTGCTGAAGTAGTCCTCTTCGAAGGGATCCTCGCTGATGCCCAGGTAGAGGGTGCGGCGGTAACGCTCGTAGCCCTTCAGCAGCGCCTCCCGCAGGGCCGCCTCCACCACCTGGGGAGCCAGCTTCTTCTCGTCGCTGATGTCCTCGATCAGGTTGTTGAGACCGGGGAGCAAAACCAGGGCCATGGACTCGGGGGGCGTGGGGGCAGGAAGGGAACGGGGGGTGAACCGGGGCGGTTCAGGAATCGGGAGGTGCCTGGGTGAGCCGCACCCGGAGCACGGCGTCGCGGGGGATGCGCAGGATGCGGCCGCGCTCGTTGAGCAGGACCACCTCGGCATCGCGGCCGAGCAGGAGGCCCGTTCGCCGCACATCCGCACCGTCGGCATCCCGGCGCAGCACCTCCACCGGAAAGCCCCGGAAGCTGACGAAGTCCCGATCGGAGTGGAGATCCTCCCCGATGCCGGGACTGCTCACCTCCAGGACGTAGGCCATGGTCAGAAGCCCGGAGGCCTCGATGGCCTCGCCGAGGGGACCGCTCACGGCGGCACATTCGTCGAGGTTGACATCGGTGCCGTCGGCCCGCTGCACCCGCACCACGACCGTCAGGGGGATGCGGTGGGCCAGCACCTCAACCGACTGCACCTGGAGATGCGCCGACGCGACCACCGGCCGAACCAGCGTCTCCAGGTCGTCAGTGAGGGGATGGGGCAAGGACGGGCGGCGTAGGGAGAGATCTCCCGCTGGCGGGATGGTCCGCCGCGCGCTGCAGTGTTCACTGCCCCCAACCGCCAGGCTTCCTCCCGTCAGGGGAAAGGACGTGCGGAACAAGGGTGAGGCCCGGCGGGCACGGTTTCACCCTAGAGGATTGGCCTCCGGAGGCCTGGGCATCTCCAGGATCGGTGCCTCCGCGTAGTAGTCGTTGGCGGTCACTTCGCCCCGCAGGCTGAGGTCCTGGTTGAGGCACCGGCCGCACTGCTCGGGTGTGCGCAGGTACTGACACACCCGGGCCCAGAGCTTGGCGCGGGTGCCCGGAGCCCCCTGGCTGAAGTGGACCAGGTCGTTGCCTCCGGCCATCCCCTGGATCTCCACCTTGCAGAGGGTGCAGCGCTGCCGCGTGCCGGGGGGGATCGGGGCCATGGCCTCGGGGAGGACTGGGGGCAAAGTTAAGCCGTTCCAGGTCGAGCGGTCCCGCCCCGGGGCGGCCGGAGCCCTCTCCGATGCGAATTCTTCAACTCAGCGATCCCCATCTGCTCGCCGATCCCGCCGGTCGCTGCCACGGCCGGCCGGCGCTGGCCCTGCTTCGCGACGGGCTCTGCGAGGCCCTCAGCCAGCTCCGCAGCGCCGGGGAAGTCCCCGATCTGCTGCTGATCAGCGGCGATCTCTGCGATGACGAGAGCTGGGGCGGGTACGCCCGCCTCGCGGAGCTGCTGCAGGAGATCCCGCTGCCGGTGGCGCTGCTGGCGGGCAACCACGACCACCCCGCCCTGCTGCGGGCCGCCCTGGGGCGCCGCGCGGTGGTCGCCCCGGCCCTGATCCTCTGCGGCGG
>NZ_JAYGHZ010000108.1:0-3520 GCF_034931285.1 Synechococcus sp. BA-120 BA3 | reverse complement strand
CTCCGAGGCCCTGCTGGCTGAGGCCCTTGAGCGCCTGGCGGCCGGGCTGGTGCCGACGCCCTAGCCAGCGGCGGGCCGATCAGGGCAGCCGCCGCACCGGATCCCCCACTGCCACCGGGCCGGGGCTGACCACGCTCAGGCGGATGCCGGCCACCACGCCGTTGTGGCGGGCGGTGGCCCGCAGGATCTCCAGGTTCTCCTCCAGGGCGCCCTGGGCCAGGGTGGTGACGACGCAGCGGGGGCAGCCGCCGTCGACCCGCAGCACCAGCTGCTCGCCGATCTGCAGGCAGGATCCGCTCCAGGCCTCCTCCACGAAACCGGTGGACTCCGGCGGCGTGGCGATCAGCAGGTTGGGACGGAAGCGCTCGACGGCGAAATCCAGCTGGGGTTCGAGCTGCCGCAGCCGCTGGAGGGTGGCGGTGGTGATGGCGTGGATGGGGCAGGCATCGAAGAAGGTGCCCGCGGGCAGCTCCAGGGCGTTGGTCACGTCCTGGAAGGCGCGCTCCTCCACCGGCGGCCAGTACTGGTCGAGGCTGGCGCCCTCGGGGGGGGTGTCCAGCAGGCTCACCCGGCGACCGAAGCGCTCACTGAAGAAGGCGCCGATGTCGTCCTCGGCGCTGCACAGCCCGGGGCTGCCGTCGTCCTCGCGGGGGGCGATCAGCACCGGCGGCGGGGGCGCCGCCGGCGTCGGTTCCTCACGGAAGCGGGCCCGGTAGCCGAGCAGAGCCTGCCAGAGCCGCGGGTTCTTGGCGCTGGCCACCCGGCCGCTGGCGTGGTCCCAGAGGGCGTAGGCCCGGTCGCCCCGGATGCCGCGGGGATCCACCGCCAGCTGGCTGGGGGAGTCCCCGAGCATCGATTTCACCGGGTAGCGCCAGAGCGCCTGCACCGTTCCCACCAGATCCTGCACGCCCGCCGCCTGTCGTTGCCGGCGCACTCTGGAGGCGGAGGCGCGACAACGCCGGTAGCAGCACCTACCGTCCGCTGGGCGCACGCCGGGATCCGCCTTCCTTGGCCATGAAGGACTTCATCCACCTGCGATCCGCCAAATTCCCCGAGCTCCCGGGCGAGGCTGGGGAGATGGTGAATCCGGGAACGGTGGGCAAGGCCCTGGCGCTGCATCTTCAGGAGCGGCTGCAGGCGAACGGCCGGCAGGCCCCTTTCCTCTGCTGCGAAGACTGGGGCTGGTGGCTGGAGCTGGCCGACGTCCCCTTCCGTTTCGGCGTCTGCATCTACAGCCAGCCGGCCGAGGGGCAGGAGATGGAGTTCTGCTGCACCGACGGGGCCGTCGCCGGGCGGGTCTGGAACTGGCGCCGCTTTCGCTTCATCGACACGGCCCCCTGGGCCGAGGCCCTGCACGGGGAACTGCTGGCGATCTTTGGCGAGGATCCGGAGGTGGAGCTGCTGGGCTGCGGACCCGATTTCCCCTTGGGGGGCCCCTGAGCTGGTGCCCCGTCAGGGGCTCCAGAAGCCGCGGGAGTTGAGCCACAGCCCCAGCACCACCAGCGGCAGCAGGAACCCCGCCAGGATCTGCAGCCGCGGCCGCAGGCCGGTGGCCTCCGGTGCGGCCCCGGCGACCTCCTGCCGGGGGGGCGTGCCCCTGCCGTGGCTGGGGGTGCGTCGGCGCGAACGCGAAGCCATGGACTTGGGCGGTGGGATCCTAATTCTTCACCAGCACCTGCTCGAGCGAAAGACGGTCACGGATGTCAACGGGCAGGTGGGTCCAGTGGCGGGCGATCAGCTCGGCCAGCTGGTGGCCGTTGACGAGGCTGATCCTGGCGAAGCCCTCCTCGGCGGCTGCGGTGGTTGCCGCCGGCTGGAAATCGGCGGTGGTGATGAACACCCCATGGCCGCCGAAGGGAATGAACTGGCGCAGCTCCCGCACCGCGTCGGCGCCGATGCGGGCGCCGAGGTTGCCGCGGTGGAAGCGGGCATGGATGCGGATGCGGGCCGGCAGGGACAGGCTGATGTCGCCGCAGGCATCGAAGACGTCGCGCAGCGTCCCGCGGTGCTCGGTCCGCTCCCAGTCCTGGAAGCCGAGGGCATCGAGCAGATGGACCACCAGCCGCTCGAATTCGGCGGGATCCAGCTGCAGGAGCTGCTCGAGCACGCTGCGGTGGGCCTCCTCCTTCCGGGTGATCGCCCGGGCCGGGGCCGTTGTCTCCTGGCGGCCGATGGCGCGGATGAACTCGGCCTTGTGCTCCACCAGGAACACCGTCAGCAGGGACCGCATCCGGGTGTGGGCCGGAACGGTGAGCAGGGTGCGGATGGAATTGCGGAACGGCGCCGAGAAGTGGTCGAGCCGGAGCGGCTCGGGCGACCAGGTGACGGGACGCCGGTGGCGCAGGGGACAGCCGTCATCGCCGGTGGGGTCGTAGTAGGCGCGGCCCTCATCCACGACGCCGAAGCGCAGCAGGTCGGCTTCCGCCGCCGGGATGATCACGTGGTCGCCGGGGCGGATCTCGAACAGGAAGCGGTGGATCTCGTTGACGTAGTTGGAGAGCAGGATCGCGCTCTGGATGTCCGGGAAGTAGCGCCGCACCACCGAGAAGAGCTGCTCCCGGTTCCGGACCGGGCCGAGGTCCTCGGTGATCTCCCGCCAGCCGATGCCGACGAAGCCGCCGCTGAGAAAGTTGTCCGCGTAGATGCCGCCGCCCGCCCGAACGCACCAGACGTTGGTCATCGAAGGGACGCGGGTCGGGGGTGCAGGCCTGCGGGCGCCATGGACGGAGTGACGGCGCTGACAGCTTCCGCAGGGAAAATCCATGAGATTGTCGCGAATCTTGCCGGGAAGCGCATCCTCATCAAGCCTGAGACGCAGGAGAACGGTCTGTTACCTCCCATCTTAAGGCATCACTCACCATTCCTTAGTTCTTTGGCGCGCGCTTCGGGTCGAGGCGGCGCACGGCCCGCTCCAGGGACGGTGCCAGGCCGCGCCGCTGCTGCAGCCTCGGGCTCCAGATCCGGCCGCTGCCCAGCTCCTCCAGCCCGGCCAGCACCATGTCCTGGCCCTCGTTCAGCTGCAGCGCCTCCAGGGGCACGGTGAGGGGGCCGCGGAAGTAATAGGCGCTGAGCTGGTCGTCGTGGTGCTCGAACCAGAGCGGCAGCGCCGGCGCCCCCCAGCCGATCTCCTCGCCCAGCTCCCGCAGGATCGCCTGCTCTGGGCCTTCCCCTGGATCGAGGTGGCCGCCGAACAGCCCCCAACAGCCCGGATGGACGATCCCCTCGATGTCGTCCCGGAGCTGCAGCAGCCAGCGGCCCTCGCGCTCCAGCATCGCCAGCGCCACCGCGAAGGTCATGGGTGGAGGCGGTCCATGGGGCGCAGGCCGGCGATCGATGGGGGGATTCTGGGGTGTGATGCGGGCCGGCGCGGGGTGGAGCGGCAGGCAGCGGGCGTGGTCCTTGATCCCCGCCTAACTTTCCTGGGGATCCTCCAGCCCGTGAACACCGCCGATCTCACCTTCCTCCTGCTGCGGGCCGCCACGGCGGTGCTGTGCGGGGTGGCGGCTCGGGAGGCCTGGGA
>NZ_JAYGHZ010000107.1:0-3652 GCF_034931285.1 Synechococcus sp. BA-120 BA3 | reverse complement strand
AAGGGCAAGAACTCGAGCGGCGCCGCCGGGGGCTGGAGCGCCACCTGGCGGCCCCCCGCGGCCCGGACTACGCCCGGCTGGAGGCCCTGACCCACGAGCTGGCGGCGCTGGTGGAGCGGATCGCCGCCGCCGAGGAGCGCTGGCTAACGCTCAGCGAGCTGGCAGCCTGAACGCCGGCGGCGGTGGGGGTGGGGGACCTCCAGCAGCCCCGCCCCATCGGCGATACGGGGGGGCAGGCCGCAGACCGGCCCGGCGGGCTCCGGCAGCAGCCAGGGCTGGCGCTGCACCCGGGCGCCGCGGGCTTCGGCCTGCTGCATCGCCGTGGGCTTGTAGTCGTCGACGCTGCGGTGGGCCGCCATCTGGTCCCCCATGCGGCGCAGGTAGAGATCCTGGTACCACTGCACTGCGTCGGCCTGGAAGGCCTCCAGGGCCGCCTGGACGCTGGCGAAGCGCTGGCTGACGAGACCACTGGGAGCGCACTGTTTCCAGACCAGCACCTCCTCGAAGCCGAGGCCCCGGCGCCACTGGCGCTGCTCCGACAGGTAGCAGTGGGTTTCGGGACCGTTGATCCAGAAGAGCCGCCCGTGCTCGTCGATGAAATGCCGTTCCCGCCGCTTGCTGATGCGTGTCATGGGCCAACCGGGGCACTGTCCATTCCGCTGCTAGCCACGGATAAGCCCCCAACGCAGCCGCCGGCGCAGGGTTTGCAACGGTCAGGCCGCTCCCGGGGGATGTGCGGAGACCCACAGGAGGCGGCGATCCCCCGGCCCCGACCGTATGGTGTCTGCGGTGAGTTCCGACCCGTGACGGCCGGTTTTTGCATGAAGACGATCGACGATCACATCGAGAAGGACAAAGTCGAGATCGAATCGGCCAAGGCCGACGGCAATCTCGGCAAGGTGCGCCACCTCGAGGAGGAGCTCAAGGCCCTCAACGAGTACAAGGAGCACCACCCCGAGGACAACCACGACCCCTCCCCCCTGGAGGTCTACTGCGACCTCAACCCTGAAGCTCCCGAGTGCCGCGTCTACGACGACTGAACCGCGCTCAGGCGATGCCCAGCTGCGCCCACACGGCGGCCAGCAGGGCATCGAGGCCCTGGGAGGCGGCCGCCGAGATCACCAGTGGGGGCTCGCCTGTGTGGGCCCCGACGGCCTCCATCAGCTCCTGAAGTTCGGCGGCGTCACGCAGCTCCATCTTGTTGAGCACCACCAGGCGGGGGCGCTCACTGAGGCCGTGGCCATAGGCGGCCAGCTCCTCCTCCACCACCCCCAGATCCGCCAGCACATCCTCCGCGCCCGCATCGACCAGATGCAGCAGCAACCGGGTGCGCTCGATGTGGCGCAGGAAGTCATGGCCCAGGCCGGCGCCGCGCGCCGCCCCGGCGATCAGGCCGGGGATGTCGGCAAAGACGGTACCGTCACCGCTCGGGCGCCGCACCACGCCCAGGTTGGGCACCAGGGTGGTGAAGGGGTAGTCGGCGATCTTGGGCCGGGCCGCCGAGAGCACGGCGATCAGGGTGCTCTTGCCGGCATTGGGCAGGCCGATGATCCCCACCTCGGCCAGCAGCTTGAGCTCCAGCTGCAGCAGCCATTCCTCACCCTCCTTGCCCTCGGTGAACTTCTCCGGTGCCCGGTTGCGGTTGCTGAGGTAGTGGGCGTTGCCCAGGCCCCCCCGGCCACCGGCCGCCACCAGCAGCTCCTCGCCGGCGTGGGTGAGATCCCCCAGCAGGATGCCGGTGCGGCAGTCGCGCACCTCCGTGCCGCAGGGCACCCGGATCGTCAGGGTGGCGGCGCTGGCCCCGGTGGAGCGATTCGGGCCGCCACGGCGGCCATCGTCGGCGGCGAACAGGCGCCGGTACTTGAAATCCAGCAGGGTCTGGAGGTTGGCATCGGCGACGAGGAGCACGTCACCGCCGCGGCCCCCGTCGCCACCGGAGGGCCCACCGGCGGGGACGTACTTCTCACGACGGAAGGCCACGATGCCGTCGCCGCCGCGGCCGGCGCGCACGGCGATGCGGGCCTGATCGATGAACTGCAAGGAAGGGGTTCGGCCGGGGCTCGGATGAGGAACAACCCTAGGATCCCCCGGTTGCACCCCTGGTTTGGCCGAGGTCCGCTTCGAGAAGGTCGGCAAGACCTACCCGCCCCGTCGCGGCGGCAGCCCGGTGGAGGTGCTGCGCCAGCTCGACCTGCACATCGAGGACGGTGAATTCCTCGTGCTGGTGGGCCCCTCGGGCTGCGGCAAGAGCACCCTGCTACGGCTGCTGGCCGGACTGGAGGCCACCACCGCGGGCGAGATCTACGTGGGGGAACGCCCCGTGAGCCGGCTGCGGCCGGCCCAGCGCGACGTGGCGATGGTGTTCCAGAGCTACGCGCTCTATCCCCACCTGAGCGTGGCCGACAACATCGGCTTCGGCCTGCGGCGCAGCCGCCACCGCAGCCTGCCCCAGCAGCTGCAGGACAGCCTGCACCGGGCCACCCATCGCCTGCCGGCCCCCCTGCGGGTCGAGTCCGAACGGGAGCGCCGCATCGCCGCCCGCATCGACGAGGTGGCCGCCACCCTGGAGCTGGAGCCGCTGCTGGAGCGCCGGCCCAAGGAGCTCTCCGGCGGCCAGAAGCAGCGGGTGGCGCTGGGCCGGGCCATCGCCCGCCAGCCGGCGGTGTTCCTGATGGATGAACCCCTCAGCAACCTGGACGCCAAGCTGCGCACCGGCACCCGCACCCAGATCGTCGAGCTGCAGCGGCGCCTGGGCACCACCACCCTCTACGTCACCCACGACCAGGTGGAGGCGATGACCATGGGCCACCGCATCGCCGTGCTCAACGAGGGCCGGCTGCAGCAGCTGGGCACCCCGATGCAGCTGTACCAGTGGCCGTCCAACCTGTTCGTGGCCCAGTTCATCGGCAGCCCGGCGATGAACCTGCTGCCGGTGGAGGTGGCCGGCTCCGCCCAGTTGCTCCTGGGGGGGCGACGCTTCCCGGTGGAGGGCCCGATGGCGGAGCTGCTGGGTGACTGGATCGGCCACCGGCTCACCGGCGGCCTGCGGCCGGAGCACCTGCGGCTGGCGCCGGCCACCAACCGCAACCTGGCGGCGGAGGTGAGCCACTGCGAGGCCCTGGGCAACGAGCAGCTGGTCACCTGCCGGCTGCTGGAGGGCAGCCACCTGGTGCTGGTGCGGGCCACCCCGGACCAGAGCGTGACCGTGGGCCAGACCGTGCATCTCGATGTCGAACCCACGGGCTGGCGCCTGTTCGACGGGCTCGGGGCGGCCCTGCTGCCGGCCGAAGCCACCACGCCGCCGCCGCGGCAGGAACCCCAGCTGCCCGCCATCAGCCACTGAGCGATCAGCCACTGGGCCCTACTTCACCCAGATCACGCTGCAGCCGGGGCCCCCATCCCCCTGCTCGGCATCACTGACCCGCTCCACCCAGGCCAGGCCGGAAAGCCACTCCCGCAGGCCCCGCTTGAGCTTGCCGGTGCCGATGCCGTGGATCACCCACACCGGGCCGTTGGCGCCCCGCAGGCGCTCCTCCACCGCCGCCTCGGCCTCGTGCACCCGCAGACCGCGCACGTCCACCGTGTTGCCCTCGGTGCGCACCTCGGGCCCGCGGCTGCCAGGGGACCGGCGGCTGCGGATCCGCACCTGGGG
>NZ_JAYGHZ010000106.1:0-3669 GCF_034931285.1 Synechococcus sp. BA-120 BA3 | reverse complement strand
GTGCCATACCCGCCCGAGGCGGCGGCCTCCGCGAGGCTGGCCAGGGTTTCGGCCCGCCCCTGCAGCGGGTCCTCCAGCACGCTGTGGGGATCCACCAGCGCCGGCCCCAGCCAGCAGCCCTCGGCGTCGAACGTGTCGCCGCCGGCCGCGTCCGGCTCCGGATCGATCGCCCGCAGCAGCCCGTCTTCCAGGAGCACGTCGGCCCGCCGCAGTGGCCGCCCCGGGGCCTCCAGCAGAGTCACCCCGCGGATCAGCAGCTGACGGACCATGGCAGGGGCTTCGGTGGGTGGGCCGGCTAGAGGGCGCCGGCGGCCGTGCGGTCGATCACGCCCCCCAGGTGGGCGGTGAGGTTCAGGGCGCTGACCACCGGCGGCGCCGTCGCCCCCCGGGGGTAGTCGATCACGGTCACCCCCCCGTTCCCCTGCTTGATGGCCCAGATGTCGGCGGGGGAGAGGCCGAGCAGGGCGCAGAGGATGGTCTTGTTGACCGCATCATGGGCGACCACCAGGGCCGTTTCCTGGGGATCCAGTCCGGCGACGATCCGGTTCCAGGCGGCCAGTGACCGGTCCCAGACCTCACCGATGGTCTCCCCTTCGGGCATCTGCACGGTCTCGGGGGTGCGCTTCCAGGCGGCGAGGAGATCGGGCCAGCCGGCGGCGATCTCGCTCTCCAGCCGGCCCTCCCAGAGGCCGTGGCCGATCTCCCGCAGCCCCCGGGTGGTGGTGAGCGGCACGCCGGGGTGGGAGCCCAGGATCACCTCGGCGGTGCGCAGGGGGCGGGCCATGTCGCTGCTGTAGGCGCGCTGCAGCGGGATCGGGGCGAGGAAGGCTCGCGCCGCCTCCGCCTGGGCCAGGCCGTGGGCATTGAGGGGGATGTCGATCTGGCCCTGGAAACGGCCCTCCCGGTTCCAGTCGGTCTCGCCATGGCGCACCAGCAGCAACCGACACCCCGGTCCGGTCGGGGGCAGGGCCGTGCCCAGGTGGGCCGTGCCGTTGAGGGATTCCAGCTGCACCGCCGGGCGCCCGCCCTCGCCGCGGACCAGGTTGAGCACCGTGATCGAGGCGTTGTCGAGCCTGAGGCGCAGGAAGCCGCTCGCCGGCAGGCCGAGCAGGTGCAGCACCAGGCAGCGCAGGATGGCGTTGTGGGCCACCACGAGCACGGTGGCGTCATCGCCGTGGCGGGCCAGCAGCCGATCGGCGAAACGGCCCGCCTGCTCCAGCAGCTCGGGCACCGGCAGAAAACGGCTGCCGTCGGCACGGCGCAGCTCCATGGTCTCGGGGGCCTCGCGCCAGCGGCGCTCCTGCTCCGGATCCACGGCCCGCACCTCGCTGCGCAGCAATCCGCTCCACGGCGCCAGATCGATCTCCAGCAGATCGTCGTCGTAGAGGGGGGCCAGGGCTGAGCCGTGGTTGGCCAGCAGGGCGGCCGTGGTGGCGCTGGCCCGCTGCAGCGGCGAGCTGTAGACGGCGGTGAAATCGAGCTCCGCCAGGGCCTCCCCGGTGCGACGGGCCTGGAGCTGCCCCTCCTCGGTGAGGTTGGAGAGGTCGTCACGGCCCTGGATGCGGTGCTCCAGGTTGAAGCTGCTCAGCCCATGGCGGACCAGCACGATGCGAAGGGGCAAGGTGCTTGTGGCGCAGGCGAGGCCATCGTATGGGACGGGCCGAGGCCTGGCGCAGGGGAGAATCAGCACCCATCGCCGCCGAGGTGGTCCGTTTGAACGGAACCCCTTCCCGATCCGGACCGCCCGCCTCCCCCCCGGGCTGGAAGAGCCTGCTGGCCCTGCTCAGCCTGGCGCTGTGCGCCCTGCTCTGGGTGGGGGGGCTGATCGACAGCCTCGAGCGTCCGTCGGTGGTCGATTCCCTCAGCCTGCGGCAGCTCGAGCTGGCCGCCCTGGCGGCCGAGGCCGTTCCGGAGGGGCTGCGGCCGCTGCTCACCGGAGAGGACCCGCGCCGGGAGCTGGGCGATGAGCTGCAGCGGCAACTGCAGGCCGCCGAGGAACCGCCCCTGGCCCTGCGCCGCCTCGAACGGGCCCTGCTGGAACGCGACGCGGCGTCCGCGGCGGCCCTGGACGACGACACCGAGCTGCGGCAGCTGGCAACCCAGGTGGACGCCGTCCGGCGTCCCCTGATCCAGGCGCTGCTCGACGGACCGCCGGTGACGGCGGAGCGGCGGCAGCAGCTGCTCGCCCCCTGGTCGGCGCCGCTGATGGTGCAACAACTGGTCTGCGAACAGCTGCCAGGGGACCCGGGCGCCTGTCCGGCGGAGGAGCGGTCCCTGCGGCTGCTGCTGATGCTGCTGGCGGTGACGACCCTGCCGGCGCTGTTCCTGGTGGTGGGGGTCGCCCTGCTGCTCCGTCAGGGCTGGCTGGCCTGGCGGCAGCGGCTACCGGCGGCGCCACCGCTGGTGGGCCCGCCCCTGAGCCCGGTCGATGTGACCCTCCTGATCGCCGGCGGTTTCGTGGTGCTCGGCGAGGTCCTCGTGCCGATGCTGGTGCAGCCGCCGCTGCAGATCGCCCTGCAGGGTCTGGCTGTCCCGAGGGCCCTCAGCCAGGGCATCGAGGTGCTGGTGCTCTATGCCGCCCTGATGGCCGCCCCGCTGCTGCTGCTGGCCCTGATGCTGCCCCGCCGGGGGGCCCCGCCGGCGGGGGGCTGGCTGCAGTGGCGGTGGCGGCCAGCCGGGTCCGCCATTGCCGGCGCCCTGGCCAGCCTGCTGATGGTGCTTCCGGTGGTGACGGCCTCCAGCTGGGCGATCGACAGGGTCTGGGCCGACCCGGGCGGCAGCAATCCCCTGCTCGACCTCGTCCTGACCAGCGCCGACCCCCTGGCGCTGGCCTGTTTCGCCCTCACCGCCCTGGTGGTGGCCCCCCTGTTCGAGGAGGTCCTCTTCCGGGGCGTGCTGCTGCCGGTGGCGGGCCAGAGGCTCGGCGGAGCCGGCGCGGTGGTGCTGAGCGCGGCCGTGTTCGCGATCGCCCATCTGAGCCTGTCAGAACTGGCCCCGCTGTTCGTGCTCGGCCTTGGCCTGGGCTGGCTGCGCTGGCGCAGCGGCCGGCTGGGAAGCGCCGTGCTGATGCACGCCCTCTGGAACGGGATGACCTTCATGAATCTCCTCTTTCTCGCCGACTGACAGCGCTTGCTGCGGTCCCCGATGGGTGGTTCACTTGCGCAGTGCCTTTTCAGGTCCCTTGGCCGCCTCCCCCGCCCCCCGCAGCCAGAATCCGCTGCCGAAACCGAGGCCCCTGCAGAGACCCCTGCAGCTGATCGAGGGGTCCCTCTCGGCACGCCGGATCGAACGCCAGGCCCCCTGGCTGGCCGGACTGCATCGGATCAGCAGCGGAGCCCTGGTGGGACTGGGATTCTCGATGCTCGGCCTGAGCGCCCTCACCCTGCACTGGCAGAACCAGTGGGCCTACAGCTTCGCCAAGCTGGAAGCCTCCAAGACCCTCGAGCACCGCATGCAGGAATCGTCCGCCCTGCTCGAGCAGCATCACCTCAGCCTGGTGCGGCGCCCCGGCCTGCTTGAGCCCACCAGCAGTGCCAAGCTCATCCATCTGCCCGAACCCCGCAGCAGCCGCCCCCGCGCCCCCCTGCCGCTGCTGGCCGGCTTCCAGCTGCGGGCCATCCCGGCCGGCTACTGATGCCCCCCGCCTCCCGTTCCGGGCCTGGCGAGGGC
>NZ_JAYGHZ010000105.1:0-3696 GCF_034931285.1 Synechococcus sp. BA-120 BA3 | reverse complement strand
GCCATCCGCTGCGCATCCTGCTGGTGGACGACAGCGCCGTGAACCGGCGCCTCTGTGAGCTGATGCTGCGGCGCCTCGGCTACGAGCCCGACGCCGCCAGCGACGGCCAGGAGGCGCTGGAGCGCCAGCGCCTCCTCGATCCCGACCTGATCCTGATGGATGTGCAGATGCCCCGGCTCGATGGCCTTGAGGCCACCCGCCGCATCAGGGCCGCCACCGGCCAGGCGGATCGGCCCTGGATCGTGGCGCTCACCGCGTTCACCTCCGCCGAGGAGCGGGAGGCGGCGCTGCAGGCGGGAATGAACGCAGTGCTCGCCAAGCCGCTCAAGGCCGAGGCCCTCATGGCCAGCCTGGTTGCCGCCCATGCCCACGGCCCAACGTGATCCTCAGGCCAACCACAGGCCCCGCGGTTGCCGCTCAGGTCCGCCAGGTCGTGACCAGCCCCTGGACGATGGTGTAAGTCCCCGCCGCCAGCAGCACCAGGCTGCTCACCCGGGTGAGGGTGTCGGCGTGGTCGAGCAGTCGCCGGGAGGCGCTCATCAGGCCGACCCAGAGGCTGGAGGCGGCAATCACAGCGGTGTACCCCAGGGCATAGCTCACCATCGTCAGCACGGACAGCGCGGTGGAACCCGTGACGGCGGCTGCGGCAAGCACCGAGAACAGCACCGGACTGGCACAGGGGGAGCTCACCAGGGCAAAGCCCATCCCCACCAGGAACGGACCACCGGCCGCAGGCAGCTCGGGCAGGCGGGGCAGGGTCAGCGGCAGCCAGCCGCCCAGGTTCAGGCCCATCACCAGGATGATCAGCCCCACCACCAGATGGACCGGGCCGCGGTGGTCCACCACGATCGCTGAGGCGAACGAGGCGATCAGCCCGAAGAGGCTCAGCACCAGGACGGTGCCGGCCACGAACCCCCCCACCCTGCGGATGGCCTGGGGCCGGCTGATGGGCCCGAGGGTGCCGATGTAACTGAGGTTCAGCGGCAGCATGGCCAGCACGCAGGGCGACACGCTCGCCAACACCCCGCCACTGAACGCGAACAGGGGAAGCAGAAGGCCCGGCCCGCCCGGCAGGGCCTCCAGCCGATCGGCGTAGGCCTGCGACGCTGACTGGATCACCAGATCCAGCTGCCTGCCGATCATGGGCAGCCAATGGGCCGCCAGGACCCCCAGCAGGGCCAGCCCACCCAGCAGCACAAGAAAGGCCAGGCCTTTCCTGCGGACGGCAGCGCTGCTCATGGCTTGATCATCGACTGGGCTTTCCTGATCGCCGCGATGTAGGCGCGCTCATCGGTGCTGGCGCGGAATGTCTGCACCGTGGCGCCGGTGGCAGGGTTGATCACGGCCACCAGGGAGGGCTGGCTGCGGTTGGCCTCCAGGAACGGGCCAAGTCCGAGGGCACGGGCGGTCTCGCGCGCTTTCTTCAGTTGGCTGGCATTGGAGACATCGAATTTCAGGAACGTGGCCTTGCCGGCCTTCTGTTGCCGTAGGGAGCTCAGGGTTGGGCCGATCGTCTGGCACTTGGAGCACCAGCTGGCATAGATGTCGACCACGACGGGTTTGCCCTGCAGGGAGGGGGCGAGGGCACCAGCCCGTGCCTGGGCGACCCGTTCGGTGACAACCGTGGCGGATGGTCTGGTGCCGCTCGGAGCGGAACCAGGCAGGGCGAAGGGGTGCGTTCCCCCGAGCGTGAGAGCCAGAGCGGTGAGGGGAGCAGTGATCGGATGTGGCATGGCGGCCCCGAGGGTGACAGCCTTGAGTACCGCCGCAGGCGCCAACCGGATGTCCTCAGGGCAGGGTGAAGCCGGAGGTGTTGAGGTGCTTGAGGTCGAGCATCACCACCGTGACCCAGACCAGCAGGGCCAGGCCGGCGAGCGAGCCGATCACCAGGAGCAGGCCGGCGATCACCGACCGGGGGGTATCGCTGTCGTTGGCCACGGGCAGGAATCGAGCTGGGGCCACTGTCCCACGGGCGGGCCGCTTCAGGCGGTCGCCTCCGCCCCCTCACCGGCCTCGGCCAGCACCAGCCGCAGCAGCACCGGCGCCAGGAAGGTGGTGCCTATCACCATCAGCAGGATTGCCGCCTCCAGCGATGGCCCCAGCACCCCGGTCTGGGTGCCCAGCCCCAGAAAGATCAGGCCCACCTCGCCCCGGGGCATCATGCCCAGCCCCACCGCCAGCCGGTTGGTGGGACCGCTGCTGAGGTAGCTCCAGCCGGCCGCCACCTTGCTGACCACGGCGGCCGCCAGCAGGAACCCCGCCATCACCAGCCCCTCGTGGTTGGCGGCGTTGAAGGGGTTCAGCACCGAGAGGTCCATGCCGCTGCCGATCAGCACGAAGAACACCGTGGCGAACAGGGCCACCAGGGGCTTCACCGCCTCCTCGATCGCGTGCCGGTGCCGCGAGCCGCTGAGGATCAGGCCGCCGGCGAAGGCCCCCAGGGCCGCCTCCAACCCGAAGGCCTGGGCCGCGAAGCAGGCCAGTGACATCACCAGGAAGGCCGCCACCACCACCTCGCCCGGGGCCCTGAGGCGATCGAGCAGCCAGTCGAAGGGGGGGGCGGCGGTGCGGCTGAGGAACAGGGCCACCACCACGAACACCGCGGCCGAGGCGATCAGCTTCAGGATCGGGCCGAGGCTGAAGCCGTCGCCGCCGGCCAGGGCCACCACCACCGCCAGGATCACGATGCCGAGGATGTCGTCGAGCACGGCGGCGCCGATCACCGTCTGCCCCTCCCGGGTGCGCAGGAACTTCAGCTCCCCCAGCACGCTGGCGGTGATGCCGATGCTGGTGGCGGTCATGGCGGCACCGGCGAAGATCGCCGGCAGCAGCGGCACGCCGAACAGAAACTGCAGGCCGAAGGTGCCCAGGGCGAAGGGCAGCACCACCCCGGTGAGGGCCACCGTGATTGCCTGGCCCCCCACCGCCATCAGCTCGTCGAGTTCGCTCTCCAGGCCGGTGAGGAACAGCAGGGCCAGCAGGCCGATCTTCGCCACCGCCTGCAGGTTGGTGAAGCCCTGGTCGTAGATCGCCTGCACCTGGTCGGGTCCCACGTGGGCCAGGGCGGCGATCGTCTGCTCGGCGACGGCATTCAGCTGGCCGCCCAGCTCCGGAGCCAGGATCAGGTGCAGCCCGGAGACGCCGATCAGCACCCCCGCCACCAGTTCCCCGAGGATGGCCGGCAGGCGGAAGCGCACCATCAGCTCCGCCAGGGCCCGGGCGGCGAACAGGATCACGATGAAGCGGCCCACCGCGATCAGGGTCTCGGCCGCCTCGATCTGGTGGCCTCCGGTCGCGAGCAGCAGGGGGGACATGTCCATGGCGGGCCGGCCGGTGCGATGGCGAAATCCTTTCACTCCCCCGCCGGGATCACACCCCGGATCAGCGGACCGGGATCACGGGGCCGGATACTGAAGGACCAGCCGTCTGTGCCGCACGCCTCGATGGCCAGGTTCCACCGCACGCCGAGGCCGCCGGAGGGCGGGCCGCCGGTCCCTTTGGGGGTCGTGGTCGCTATCGGCCTGCTGCTGGCCGGCCTGCCGCTGCTGCTGCTCAGCCAGCAGCACTCCGGCGACCCGTTCAAGATCCGCCGCGAACTGCGCAAGTTCTGAGCCCGCCCCCGAAACGACCCCCTGCGCCCCGATCGATGGCGACCCTGCTCCGCCGCCGCCGCTGGTTCCTTTTCCTGCTGGGGGG
>NZ_JAYGHZ010000104.1:0-3946 GCF_034931285.1 Synechococcus sp. BA-120 BA3 | reverse complement strand
AGGCTGGCCCGGATCGGCGTCACCAGCTCCTCCAGCAGGGGCGTGAGCGGGTCGCTGGCCATGGCGGCGGTCACCGCCCCGCAGCCGCTGTGGCCCATCACCAGGATCAGGGGCACCGCCAGCTCCGCCACGGCGTACTCCAGCGAGGCCACCCCCGCAGCGAAGGCCGTGTTGCCGGCGCTGCGCACCTCGAACAGCTCCCCGGCACCGCAGGCGAAGATCCACTCGGGCGCCACCCGGGAATCGGCGCAGCAGAGCACCGAGGCCCAGGGCCGCTGGCCGGCGGCCAGGGCATCGGGGCGCACCTGGCAGTGCATCGGCCAGGTCTCGTGCAGCAGGGTGGCCCGCGACAGGGGATCGGCGCTGCGCTCGGCACCCTGCCAGGCCTTGCAGAAGTCACGGTTGCGGCGCAGCAGCTCCTGGAGCGGATCGCCGCTGGGTCGGCACACCGAGAGCCGTTCCGTCAGGGTGCCGTCCGCCGCCGCGGCCTCGGCTGGCCTGGGTGCCAGGGTCTCCAGGGCCACGCTGGCGCCCGCCAGGGCGAGGATCCTCAGCAGTTGGCGTCTGGAATGTGCCATGGCGCCGTGACAAGGGGTCCTGCCGAAGGTTTAGCTGGAAAGCCACGAGCCAACCGCATGGGACCGCAACAGCCACCGGCCGACGCCTGCCCCCCGGACGCCTGGGTGGATGAGGAGCTGGGCGGGGTGCGCTACGGCCTGGCCGCCACCGTGGTGGAAGAGCGCACCAGCCCCCACCAGCGGATCACCATCATCGACAGCCAGACCTACGGCAAGGGGCTGCTGCTCGACGGCTGCTGGATGACGGCGGAACGGCAGGAGCGGCACTACCACGAACCGCTGGTCCATCCGGCCCTCTGCGCCGCCGCCGCCATCGAGCGGGTGCTGGTGATCGGCGGCGGTGACGGCGGCACCGCCCGGGAGTGCCTGCGCCACCCCGGTGTCGCCCACCTCGACATGGTGGAGATCGACGGGCTGGTGGTGGAGCTCTCCCGCCGGCACCTGCCCAGCCTGGGCGGCGACGCCTGGAGCGACCCGCGCTTCCACCTCACCGTCGGCGACGGCATCGCCTGGGCGGCCGACGCCCCCGACGCCAGTTACGACGTGGTGCTGGTGGACGGCTCCGATCCGGCCGGGCCGGCCGAGGGCCTGTTCAACCGCACGTTCTTCCAGCACTGCCGCCGCCTGCTGCGCCCCGGCGGTGTGTTCGCCACCCAGAGCGAATCCCCCGAGGCCTTCCGCCAGGTCCACGTCGACACCGTGCGGCTGCTGCGCGAGGTGTTCGGCCACGCCGATCCGCTGTACGGCTGGGTGCCGATGTACCCGAGCGGCTGGTGGAGCTGGACCTTCGCCTGCCCCGACGGCCCCCGCTACCGGGAGCCGTTGCCGGAGCGGGCCGCGGCGGTGGCGCCGGGCTGCAGCATCTGGTCGCCCCGCTGGCAGCGGGGGGCCTTTGAGGCGGTGCCGGCCTTCGTGGAGCGCGCCCTGGCCGACAAGGCGAGCCAGCCATGAACCCGGAGCTGTTCGAGACCGAAGGGGCGATCTACATGGGCGCCCGCCGCGACCCCCGGGGTTGTGCCGTGGGCCTGTTCGGCGTTCCCTACGACGGCACCACCTCCTTCCGCCCCGGCGCCCGCTTCGGCCCGGCGGCGATCCGGGACGTGAGCAGCGGCCTGGAGAGCTACGACCCCCAGCTCGACCTTGACCTTGAAGACCTGGCCTTCGCCGACCTCGGGGCCGTGGCGATCCCCTTCGGCGCCCCCGAACCGGTGGTGGAAGCGGTGGGGCGGGCCACCGGGGCGGTGCTGGATCTGGGCCTGGCGCCGCTGATGCTGGGCGGCGAGCACTCGATCAGCAGCGGGGCGGTGGCGGCGGTGGCGCAGCGCTATCCCGACCTGGTGCTGGTGCAGCTCGATGCCCACGCCGACCTGCGGCAGGAGTGGCTCGGGGCCCGCCACAGCCACGCCTGCGCCATGCGCCGCTGCCTGGAGGTGCTGCCCAGCGGCGAGCTCCGCCAGATCGCCATCCGCAGCGGCACCCGCGAGGAGTTCCGGGAGCTGCACGCCACCGGCCGCCTGGTGCCGATCGACGCCATGGCGGCGGCGCTGGCCCCCCTGCGGGGCCGGCCCCTCTATCTCACCGTTGACCTCGACTGGTTCGATCCGGCGGTGCTGCCGGGCACGGGCACGCCCGAACCCGGCGGCTTCCACTGGCCCCAGTTCGCTGAGCTGGTGGAGGAGCTGCGCCAGCACCGGCTCGTGGCCGCCGATGTGGTGGAGCTGGCTCCCCAGCTCGACCCGAGCGGCGTCAGCGCCGTGCTGGCCGCCAAGGTGACCCGCAGCCTGCTGCTGCTGCTTGGCGCTCAGTAGCAGCAGGTGCCGCTGGCGCGCTGCTCCCGCAGGCGGGTGTGCTGCTGCCCGATCAGCTGCACGGCCAGGGTGGGGTGGTTGTGCAGCAGGTTGAGGAAGCGGAGCCGATCGAGGCGCAGCACCTCCACGGGCGTGCGGGCGAAGGCGTCGCTGCGGTGGCTCAGTTCGCGCCAGGTGATGTCCTGGTAGCTGAACAGCTCACCGGGGCGATAGCAGGTTTTTTCACCCTGCTCGCCCACCAGCTCGACGATGCCGCGTCGCACGGCATAGATGGCGTTGGCGCTGGCGCCGCGGCTGAAGACGTGGGCTCCCGTTGGGAGGGTGAAGGTTTCACAATCCACATGGACGGCCATCAGCTCAAGGGGTGATGGGGATGTGGCGGTTCTGATCAATGCAGGGGACCTCCGTGGTCGGGGTGGACGGGGTTCTGCCTTCCTAGGGCTAAACGGACCGTTCCGCTACTGGAAGGGAGGGAGAATAGCCAGAAGAAAGGCGAAACGGAAACAATCGTTACGCTTTTCCGTTTTTGCTCAGATTTCAGGGCAGGCCGGTGGCCAGGCTCAGCTGCTGGCTCGCGACCGGATGGCGGGCCTGCTTGAGCAGGGCCTCGGGGGACACCACCGGCAGCCGCGGCGGCCGGGCCGTCCAGTGGTGGCACCACAGCTCGGCCACCAGCTCGGGGTGGATGGGGAGCTGACGCAGCTGGCACCATCCCATCTCCACCCCGGTGGGGGGGGTGCAGTGGCGGCAGCTGCGGCAGTTGGGACGGTTGCCCATCCTCTTGACCCATTGGGCCATTCAAGGTACGCATTTCCTCGCCGGTGTGATAGGGGTGGAAGCCGAATCACAGGCTTTCTTCGGTATTGGCCGCCCCGCCTCCAGTCTTGGCGGCGCCCAGTCCATAGGATCGCGCCACCCTGCTCCGGCGTCCCCCTGGCCGGCCGGCCGCCTCCGATGGATCCCACTTCCCTGCGCCGCACACCCCTGGATGCCGCCGCCACCGCCGCCGGGGCCCGCATGGTGCCATTCGCCGGCTGGCAGATGGCGATCCAGTTCTCCGGCCTGGTGCAGGAGCACAACGCCGTGCGCCAGCACTGCGGTGTCTTCGACATCTCCCACATGGGGGTGCTCACCCTGCGCGGGCAGGGCACCAAGGACGCCCTGCAGCGGCTGGTGCCCACCGACCTGTTCCGCATCGGCCCCGGCGAGGCCTGCTACACCGTCCTGCTCAACGAGTCCGGCGGCATCCTGGACGACCTCATCGTCTACGACCGCGGCCGCATCGCGGGCCCCGAGGGGGAGCGCGATGAAGTGGTGCTGGTGATCAACGCCGCCTGCGCCGAGGCCGACACCGCCTGGATCACCAGCCAGCTGCAGCCCGAGGGCATCACCATCACCGACCGCAAGGGCGACGGGGTGCTGCTGGCCCTGCAGGGCCCCGAGGCGCCCGCCCGCCTCGAGGCCCTGGTGGGCACGAGCCTGGCGGGACTGCCCCGCTTCGGCCACCGGGAGCTGGCCATCGACGGCGCGCCGGTGTTCGTCGGCCGCACGGGCTACACC
>NZ_JAYGHZ010000103.1:0-3949 GCF_034931285.1 Synechococcus sp. BA-120 BA3 | reverse complement strand
CTGGCCAACTGGTTCACCGCCGGCCCGGTGATGCGCGAGGCCCGCGACCGCTACGGCGACCGGGAGGGGCACCATGCCACACCCAGCGAGATCGCCCTCACCCTGCACCTGGAGCCCAGCCTGGCCGCCAAGCAGCGGCCCCTGCCGGAGGCGGCCCCCGCCGGACCGATCCATGGCCCCGAGGACTTCCGCCGCCGCCATCCCGACGGCCGCATGGGCTCCGACCCCTTCCTGGCCAGCGCCGAGCATGGGGCCCGCTTCCTGGAGCTGGCGGCGGCGGCCCTGGCCGACGACCTGGCCGACTTCCTGGGGCCGGAGGGTGAGGCCGGCTAGGTTCGGGGCCTGCAGCAGCGAGCGACGATGGAGCGGATCACCGCCGACGATGTGCGCAAGGTGGCCCAGCTGGCCCGCCTGGCCCTG
Organism: Synechococcus sp. BA-120 BA3; assembly: GCF_034931285.1. Taxonomy (NCBI): domain Bacteria; kingdom Bacillati; phylum Cyanobacteriota; class Cyanophyceae; order Synechococcales; family Synechococcaceae; genus Synechococcus; species Synechococcus sp. BA-120 BA3. The sequence continues at coordinate 3,529 of NZ_JAYGHZ010000103.1, read as the reverse complement.
CCGGAGGAGCGGATCGCCACCTACACCGTTCAGCTGGAGCGCATCCTCGATTACGTCGCCCACCTTGAGCAGGTGGACACCGAAGGGGTGCCGCCGACGACCCGGGCGGTGGAGGTGATCAACGTGACCCGACCGGACGGGGTGGATCCCACCCCGGTCCGTGAGGAGCTGCTCTCTCTGGCCCCCCAGCGGGAGGGCGATTTCTTCCGCGTGCCGAAGATCCTCGGCGACTAGCGCACCGGCGCGATCGCGGTGCGGTGCAGCAGTTCCAGCACCCGCCGACGGGCATGGCGGGTGGGCATCAGCCGGACCAAGGGCCGCAGACGGCTGCGGCGCTTCTTGTGGGAGCGCACCCCCAGGAAGATGTCGTAGAGGAAGTTGAGGCTGTCGGCGCGGCTCTCGAACAACCCAAGGCGCTGGGGTGACCCCTTGGCATCGAGGATCGGCTTGGTGGCGTGATAGGCCGGCTGGTATTCGAACCAGGGAATCGACGGCCAGAGATGGTGAATCAGGTGATAGTTCTGGCCCATGATCAGCCAGTTCATCAGCCTGCTGGGATAGACGCGGGCGTTGTGCCAGCGATTACGGGACTGGAAGGGCCGGTGGGGCAGATAGTCGAAGAACAAACCGAGGGTGACGCCCACCATCAGGGCCGGGGCGAACCAGCAGTTGAAGACGAACGGCAGGAAGTTGTGGCGGGCCGCCGCCACCACGATCAGCACGAAGATGGTGCGGGCCAGCACCCACTCGAACAGCTCGTTGTGGCGCCAGAGGCGATGGCGGAAGAAGAAGACTTCGTGATAGAAGAAGCGCGGCGCGATCAGCCACAGGGGCCCGAAGGTGCTGACGATGTGGTCGGGATCGAGCTTGGGATCGTTGACGTGGGCGTGGTGCTGCAGATGCACCCGGGTGAACACCGGGAAGCTGAAGCCCAGCAGCAGGGCGGCGCCATGGCCCATCACCGCATTCCAGATGCGGTTGGGATGGGCGGCGTTGTGGCAGGCGTCATGGATGACGGTGCCTTCCAGGTGCAGGGCCAGGAAGCCCAGGGCCAGCAGGGGCGGCAGGGGCCAGCCGCCCACGAACCAGCCCCAGATGGTCAGGGCCGCCAGGCCATAGCCCGCCAGGAACAGGCCCACCGTGGGATTCCAGGCGGCCGGGGGGTCCAGGTATTCCCTGGGGACACTGAGTCGCGGCACGGCTGTGGTCGCGGCCGCGGCGGCGGACGTGGGTGCCAGCGTGTCTGTCATGGCCTGGGCCAGGTCCGGATCCCCGAGGGAGGACCCAGATTACGGAACCCGCCCCGTCGGCGCGACAGCAGCCGGGCCGGAGCCGTCACGGCTGGGTCGGACCGATCGGCTGATTGGGACCGATCGGCAGGGTGGGCAGGCTGGCGGTGACATCCACCAGGGGGAACTCCATGTCGCCCCAGCCATCGGGGGGCAGCAGCGTCGGCGCGCTCGGCCCCGGGGCGGCGGCGGCTCCGGCGGCAAAGGCACCGTCGGTCCAGGCCAGCAGCAGGCTCCGCAGGGCGCCGCCGCCCTGCTCATAGGAGGAGCGCAGGTTGAAATGGTCGCCATCCCTGGCCAGCACCAGCCGGTGACCGCCGCCCTGGTTGCGCGCCTCCAGTGCCATCGGCCTGAGGGCCTCGGGGCCCGAGGGCACCACCCAGTCACGGCTGCCGCTGACCACCAGGGCCCGCGCGGTCATGGTGCGGGCTGAGCCCTGGTCGAACAGCAGCGACATCGGCGGGCTGACCGCCACCACCGCCCGCACCCGGGGATCGGCCAGACCGGCCTGGTCGGCGGAGGTGAGGAAACTGCACTGCAGCACCCAGCTGATGTTGCGGGAGGGGTTGGTGACGTCCTTGCAGAAGCGGTTGAGCAGGGCCGCGCTGGGACGGGCCCCGGCCAGCTGCAGCACCGTGGTGGCGCCATAGGACTGGCCCATCGCCACGACGGCGTCGGTGCGCAGGCCCGCCGGTAACGCCAGGCTGCCCGCCGCGGCCGCATCGATCGCCGCGCTCATGTCCATGGGCCGCAGCTTCAGGTCATCCGGGCTGGGGGGCGGCATCTGGCCGGAGAGCATGGCCTGCTGCTGTGACCGGTCGCTGCCGGGGTGGCGGGGCAGCAGCACCGTGTAGCCATGGCTGGCCAGGTGCCGGCCCCAGCCCTCGAAGCTTTCGGGGTCGTCCCAGAGGCCATGGGAGATCAGCACGAGTCGGCCGCTGGCTCCCGTTTCCGGCTGGATCGTGACCACCTGCAGGGGCTTGGGGCGGTGCTGGACGGGGATGGCCAGCTCCTGGCGCTTCACCGCCAGCGGCCCGGTCTGGCTGAGGGCCGGATTGATCGCCGCCGGGGGCAGCGTCGTCACCAGGGACTGGCCCAGGCGCTGCTGGTTGGTGACCCGATCGATGGCCAGGACCACCCGCTGCAGATCCACCGACGCGCTCTTGCCGGGCAGGGCCTCCAGCACATCCAGCAGGCTCAGGCTGCCCTTCGCCTGGCTGGTGGCCAGCGAGGCGGCCAGCGCTGTGCTGTCCATCGGCTGGCGCACCCCTTCCACGATCACCACCGACGAGAGCAGCAGCAGCACCTGGTTGACCAGGGGCGACCCCACCGACTGCTCGGCGAACGCCTTGACCGGCAGGGGGAGGGGGGTCTGGAAGGCCTGCACCAGCTTGCGGCCGATCATCCCATCGGTGGCCCGGTCCAGCTCGGCCAGATCACTGTCACCGGAGAGCAGGCTGCGCTGGTCGCGCAGCTCCCTGAGCTGGATCGTGAACGGCGTCTCGATCAACGGCAGGCTCAGCTGGATCTGCTCCAGCGCCCGGGCAGGGGCCCCCGCCAGCAGCGATCCCGCACCCAGGAGCAGCGCCGTGAGCTGGCGGAGAAGGCTGGTCATGCATCGGTTCCTGATGTGGGCAGCGTAGGTGTGCCGGCCAGGCGACACCTCACGACTGGCCCTGATCACGGAGGGATGCCCACCGGGGGACTTGAACCCCCACGACCTGAGCCACTGGAACCTAAACCCAGCGCGTCTACCAATTCCGCCAGGTGGGCGCCCACCGACTCTAAGCAGAGTCGCAACGGCCCTCTGGCGAATCACGGCCGTCGTCACCGCCCAGAATGGGCCCAGACGTCCCCCCGGCCATGCTTGCCACCCTCGGAGGCCTCCTGGCCCTGCTGCTGGGGCTGCTGCTGCTGCTGCTGCCCCTGCTGGCCTCCGAACTGAGCCGGGCGCGGGATTCGGTGTGGGGGGCGGTGGTGCTGCTGCTGGGCCTGGTGCTCGTCACCAGCGCCGAGCGGCTCACCGGCGCCCCGATGCTGGCGGTGCTCTGCGGCGGCCTGCTGATCGGCCGCCTCGGTGTGGAGGTGGGCCAGGCCCGCTGGCGCCTCCTCAGCGAGGAGGAGCGCCAGCGACTGTGGTCGTGGGAGCGCTGGCAGACCAGCCTGAGCCAGCTCGGGGCCTCCCTGGCCCAGCTGCTGCAGCAGGCAGCCGCCCTGGCCAGCGGCCTGGGGTCCTGGGT
>NZ_JAYGHZ010000102.1:0-4084 GCF_034931285.1 Synechococcus sp. BA-120 BA3 | reverse complement strand
GGCCGAGGCCCGCTACCTGAGGCACGCGCCGCACGCGCTGATGATGGCATTGGGGGTCGCGGCCCTCGCCCTGTCGGTCCACGTCAAGGTTCAGGACTGGCACGACACTCGGCTGCCGGAGATCGCTGCCGAGACCCGGGCGCGTAATCTGGCAGTCCGAGAAGGCGGCTATCAGGTTGAAGCGCGCAGCGCCTGGCTGGCCCTGGAGCGACGGGACGCCGCGACACAGATCCTCTGCCTCGGCTCCCGGCTCGGCGAGGTCGATCGCCCCATTGCGATCAGACACCTCCGGGCCGATGCCGACCGCGTGACGCTGGGCGCTCCTGAGGAGGCAGATCAGGCCCGCATGCGGGCGGCCGGTGCGCAGCCCGTTTCAGCGGCCGACGCCTCAGCCGGGCAGATGTTCGAGGACCGGGCATGCGCATGATCCCTGCCCCCTGGGCCAATCGTCTCGCGGGCGGCGGTGTGATCGTCCTGGCCGTCATAGCACTCGTGTCGATCATCTCCGCCACGACCCATACCGTCGCCGTGCTCCAAGCGGGAGACCGGCTTGAGGCGGGGCAGACTACCGCTGCAGATGCAGCCGCCCCGGAATGGGTTGCGCCGGTTCCGCTCATGCAGATCGGGGATGGAGATCCCAAGGCCCTGCTCGGCGAACGCCTGGCGACCGAGATCCGCAACGCCGGCCTCGCCACAACGCGCGTCGAGGTCATGTCCTTGCGTCCGCTGGGAGGCGGCCTGCGTCTTGCCGAGGTTCAGGTTACGGCCACCGGAGAGGCCGCGGCCGTTCTCGCGCTTGCCAACTGGGTTGCGGTCAATCGCGCAACCGTCCGCATGGAGACACTGGACTCACGGGTCGCTGACGGCCCGTCGGTCCATCAGTTCACCTGGCTGGTGGTGATCGCATGAAACTCACCATGGAAACTGGGGCGCGTGCCGTGCTGGTCGGATGTCTCCTTCTGGCGGGAGTGATATACCTTCTGCCTATGGGGGCGACGGAGCCCCAGGCCGCCCCCCCCGAAGCATTCGAAGGTCAGATTGCAGAGGCGCGGGCAACATCAATACCCGCCACGGCGGCGTTTACGTTCGCGGAAAGTGCGGCGACCCCCGCTGCCGTGGAAGCCGTTGCCCTGCCGCGTTTGGTCGGGATTGCAGGGAACTCCGCCTATCTTCGGGGCACATCTGGAACGGCCGAGCGCTTCGGAGTTGGTAGTGAGCTGGACGGCTGGCGGGTGGCCCGGATCGAGGAGAAGGCGGTCACGCTCACGGATGGGGACCGCACAGAGCGGTTGGCGTTGTTTCAGTAAGCTAGTCTTATGGCCTCGTTTCGCATTTCAATTAAGCGAGACCGACCAAAACCCCACGCGGGCTCAGACTGCAGCAATTCAATCTTGAAGCGGGCGCTACGCTTTCAGGCTATAGTGGTCTTAGCGAGGACCGCTCATGCATGGCGTAGCTAGCATTCTCGGTCGCCTTAAAGCGGCATCGATAGCCGTCTCAGACGCTCGCAGTACGCTTGGCGGCAGCATCTCGCATCCTACTATGCCTATCTCCGCTGTCTCATCCATTTCTAGCCGCCAGAACGAACCTGCCCAGATCCAGCTGCTTCAAGCGCAGCGCCATCTCTACGGCAAGGCCAAACGCCTGGTTTATCTGCAACTGTGCTTGGTATTGGCGGTGCCTGTTGCAGCCGCATCCCTCGCCTACCTCTTTCCCGATTCGCCCCTCACCGCCGCCATCGCATTCGCTGCGGTCGTCGTTTCGCTCGTGGATGTGACCGTTCTGGACCCTCACCAAAGACGCACCATCCTCATTGCCGCAAAAGTGCAAGAAACGTTTGACTGTGCCGTCTTCCAGTTGCCGTGGGATCACCTCGTCGCCGGTGCTCGCCTGGAGCGTGAGCTAATTCACGAGGCTGCGACAGCCTACAAGAAAAAGCGCGGCGATGCCGGGCTGCGAGATTGGTACCCGACCGAAAGCTCTTCCGTCGCGCTGCATTTCGGACGCCTCATCTGCCAGCGCTCCGCGCTCGCCTATGACAGTTCCTTGCGACGCCGTTACGCTGCCGTCGTCCTCACGCTTCCCTTGATAGTTCTGGCAACGCTCATCCTCGCTGGGATTGCAAACGAGGCGACGCTCCAGTCGTTCATCCTTTCAGTGTTGCTGCCCTTACTGCCGGTCGCAATATGGACCTTGCGCGAGCACGGGCGTCAGAAGGAGGCCGCTGAGACGAACGACGAGCTACGTATGAAGATTGACGACCTATTGGCGCGCATGAACGACGGCACCTGCGATTCCACCCGCGCCAGCGCTGAGGCAAGAACGGTCCAGAGTGAATTGTTCCGCGGTCGAAAGATCAAGACACCGATCTTGGGCTGGGTCTATCAAGCCATGAGAAAGGGTCTTGAGCGCCGCATGAGAGCAGTTGCCGAAGAGCTAGTATCGTCCGTCGAGTTTCAAGAAGCCCAAAGCGAGCCATTTGGGACCTCTTGAGCAGCGATACATCTGCCGTTCCGACGACGAGAACGGGCCTTGCACCGGTTCCGGCAGATGAAGACCTTGCAGAAGTTACGCTCCGTCCACGCCGCCTTCCACAACCCCTTCAACCAGGACCGCCACCTCATCAGCAGAGAGACATACAAGGCCCTACGCTCAGCCGCCCTGGCTGAGTGGCAGACGCTCGCCGGATAGGCGCTGCATCCCCTGCCCGGCCTGTGCTCAGCGGAGACGAGTTGTCGTTGGACTGACAGCACCGTACCGATGCCTCTGAGGATCCTGGCATTCGCCTGAAGGTCTAAAGGCCGCCCGATCTGCCGGTTCGGTGACCGTCGTGCCGCAAGAGACTGTAATCACAACATTATCTGGGATGAACCACGATCTGCGAGGTCGTAAGTCGGAGCAATTCGTCCGGGTAGCCCAAACCCTTTGCAGAAAAATGGGTTACGACACCCCTTTTATCTTGCCCTCCGGTCACTCTGTATCATGTGTCAACCTCTACATAGTCAGATATCGGATACTCAGGCGTCCCTATCTCCTTCTGCCCGTGTTTCAGGAATAATGAGTAGGGAGCATCTCCAGAGGCTACTGTGCACACGATACCGTTCAGCGCAAAACGGATCGCCGAGATGGCTTTGGACCCAGGCATGGAAAGGAAGGTCGCGGAACTGATCTTTCCTCCGCTGAAGGTCTCCAATTCTGGATCGGAGACTTCAGATGATTTCATTGCACCAGCGCAGATAAGTACGCCACCTTCAGTGCCGTTTGAGAGCTCAACCATTTCATTTATAATGTAAAACGTCTCACCTGAAAGAAGTGACACTCGAACGTAGTGTAGCGGCGTGCTCTTGAAGGAGATAGCATCCAACGATGCTATTTCCGTCCCTTCGATTAAGAGCTCGTTCAGGTTCATATATTTGCAGTCTGGGGACATCAATAGTGTAGGGTTTCGTGTGGTCGGCGACCTCGCGCCGGAATATCGATCCGAGGCCCACTTCGGTCTGTACCGGGCCGAAGGGCAATGCTGTTTTCACCTACGCGAGTTCCTTCCGGATATCGAGATCCTGGATCAGCAGGACCATTTCTCCCGCCAGTGAGGTAGTCGAAATCTGCGTCAGCATCTCCTGTTCCGCCATTCTCTGGCGCCAGCGGCCCACTGTTCTCTCTGTTGCCACGAGGACCAGCACGCGGATCATCTCGCTCTCCCACAAGCTCCTCGGGAAGCTCTGGTGATTGAGAATCGTTGTTGAAGATGCCGCCTAAGAAGTCGCCGATCCCCCGCCCAACGTCCGCAACGGCGCCCCGACACGGCTCAAGAGCGGCGCAAGCCGCCCCACCAGCTAGAATCACGCCGCCGACCACAGCGCCGACGGTCGCCCCCGCCGGACATGCCGGGCCGGTCACCGCACATCCCACGCCCGCCCCAACTGTAATCGGGTCTTGGGCCTTCATCCCCGTCGGATCCGTATGGTTCACCGGATCCGCCCCGACGTAGAGATACAGGTTCGGATCGTCCTTGGTGCCGATGGGGTCGGTGGAGAGGAACACGCCCAGGCGCGGGGAGTAGTAGCGCGCCCGGTACTGGTAG
>NZ_JAYGHZ010000101.1:0-4119 GCF_034931285.1 Synechococcus sp. BA-120 BA3 | reverse complement strand
GCCCTGCCCCTGGTGGGCATGCGCAGGCCCGATCAGGCCGAGGCGGCGGCGGCCGCCGCCACCTGGTGCCTTGAAGAGGAGGAACGGAGGGATCTGGACCGGGTGGCGCTGCGCTGCGAGGCGCGCATGCCCGCCAACCCGTTCCAGAGCGGCTGACGACCTCAGGCGCTGAGGGCGTCGGCCGGGTCGGGACTCAGCACCACCGGCAGGGCCGCCGGCCGCGGCTGCGGGGCTTCGGCCCGCTGCAGCAGGCGAACCACCTGGGGATCGGCGGTTTCGCCGCTGAGGGCACCGTCTTCACCGGGGCCGCAGGCGCTGAGGGCCTCCTGCAGCAGGGAGTCGAAGGTGGAGCCGGGCAGCCGATGGCGGGCCAGTTCGAGGAAGGCCCGTGCCAGGGATTCGCCCGCAGCCGCCCGCAGCGCAGGGTTGGAACGCCGCAGTTCCTGCTCCTGGGCGATCGAGTTGAGAAACCGCTGGGTGATGTCGCGCTTGGTGGTCGCCCGGATCCGGGTGTCCTGGTCGGCCTCGCTCAGGTGGGTCTGGGCCTCCAGCTCCTGCAGACGGCGGTTGAGGCTGTCGAGAACGTCCTGGGCCTCCTTATTGATATGGGTGAGCTGGCCATCGGAGAGCCGCGGTAGGTCGGCCACATAGACCTTTCCGTGGTCCCGCAGGGTCAGGAAGGTGGGGCGCTGGCCGCCCGTGCCTTCGCGCTGCAGCGGGGCACCGGCGTCCCGCAGGCGGGGACGGGGCTGCTGGGGGCGCTGGGGCGGGATCGGGCCGGCGGAACTGCGGCGGCGCGTGATGCGTCTGGACGTATCGAACATCGGGCAACGAACTCTTCGGAGCGGGAGGGAGCCTGGTCGTGTCGGCAAAGACGCTGACGACCTTAGGAAAAGTGGTGCATCCGGACCGGAACCGCCTCAGTGCGGCAATCCGGCCAGGGGAATCTCGCCGGGGTTGCCCGCCGCGACGCCGCCCAGCTCCCAGGCCTGGTGGCCGGAGGAGCGGCAGAGGTCGAGGGTGGCGCTCAGGGCCTCGGGCGGCACCACCAGACAGAAGCCGACCCCGAGATTGAAGGTGTTCCAGAGGTCGGCCTCCGGCACCTGTCCCTTTTCCTGCAGCCAGCGGAACAGGGGCGGGCGCTCCCAGCTGCCGGGATCGACCACGGCGTGGACCCCCGGCGGCAGGCAGCGGGGCAGGTTCTCCGGCAGGCCACCGCCGGTGATGTGGGCCATGGCGTGGAGGGGCAGGCCGGAGCGGCGCAGGTCCTTCACCAGGGCGGCATAGAGAAGGGTGGGGGTGAGCAGGGCGTCGATCAGCCCCTGGCCGGTGGCCGGCAGCGGCGTGGCGGCGTCGACGGCCTCGGCCTCGAGGATGCGCCGCACCAGGCTGAAGCCATTGCTGTGGACGCCGCTGCTGGCCACCGCCACGATCCGGTCGCCGGCGGTCACCCGAGTGCCGTCGATCCGCTCGTCCTCCTCCACCACCGCCACGCAGAACCCGGCCAGGTCGTAGCGGCCGGCGCCGTAGAAGCCAGGCATCTCCGCGGTCTCGCCCCCCAGCAGGGCACAGCCGCTCTGACGGCAGCCATCGGCGATGCCCTCCACCACCTCGGCCATGGCCTCGGGGCCGAGCTTGCCGGTGGCGATGTAATCAAGGAAGAAGAGGGGCTCGGCGCCGCTGGTGATCACGTCGTTGACGCACATGGCCACCAGATCGATGCCCACCCCGTGGTGGGCGCCGTGGGCCTGGGCCAGTTCGAGCTTGGTGCCCACCCCGTCGGTCCCGGCCACCAGCAGGGGACGCTTCATCCCGGCCGGCAGTCGGCAGAGCCCGCCGAAGCCCCCCAGTCCGCCCAGCACCTCCGGCCGTCGGGTCGTCTCGACGCTGTCCCGGATGCGTTCCACGAAGGCGCGGCCGGCGGCCACGTCCACGCCGGCAGAGCGGTAGTCCATGGGGCAAGGGTCAGCGCTGCACCGATCCTGCATCGGCACGGGGCCGCGGCGGCCCTGGGAGGCGCTGGACAGCCCCAGGGCGTGGACGATCCCTGGATTGGCCCATGCACCCATCGCCGCGGCTTATGGGCATCATCAAATCCACTGATGTTTCGTTAGCGCCGATGGGCCAGTCAGGCCAGTGGACGCCTGGAGGGGTGGCAAAGATGAAGAAAACTGATCGATCCAGGGGGGCGTCAGTGGTGCTTAAGGGCCCTGCGGACTTCGGATAGTTTTCCGGGGTCGTCATTTTTTGTCAGGAATTCACCAGGCCTATTCGGTGCCGTTGATCTCAGCCAACACCGCGTTCCGGTCCCGGTTGTCGTCAACGTCCGAATGCAGACATCGAGGAAGACCCTTCCCCGTCTGCCTGCTCCGCCGGTGCATTCCGTCTGTCATGCGAGTCACTCAACTCCTGGGCACCGCCGCCCTCCTCTTCACCAGCAGCATCGCCCCGGCCCAGGCCGGCTCCCTTACTGCCGCGCAGGCGCCAGGGAGTTCCGTTGCCATTCGCCCCGCCGACTTCCCTTCCAATTGGGAGCGCTTCGTCGAAGAGATCCGTACCGTACCTACGGCCAGCAATCTGATCGCCTCCGCCGGTCGGGTCACCACTGGCGAGGCCAGTTGGTACGGCCCCGGTTTCTTCGGCAACCGCACCGCCAGCGGTGAGGTGCTCCGCCCCGGCACCCTCACCGCCGCCCACCGCACCCTGCCCTTCGGCACCATGGTGCGTGTCACGAACCTCTGGAACGGCCGTTCCACCGTGGTCCGCATCAATGATCGCGGTCCTTTCCATGGCCGGCGGGTGATTGATCTGGCCCACGGCGCCGCCCAGAAGCTCGGCCTCACCGCCAGCGGCATCGCCGATGTGAAGCTGGAAGTCCTTCCCTGAGTCTCCGCTCCGGCCGCGGCCGGAACGTTGCCCCTCAGCCCATCCGCCAATCTGGCGGGTGGGCGTTTTCTTTGTGCCGGTGCGACTGCTTCAGACCCTGGCCGACCTGAGCGACTGGCGCCGCGGCCAGGCCGGGCGGCCGCTTCACTTCGTGCCCACCATGGGCAGCCTGCATGGGGGCCACCAGCAACTGCTGCGGCGGGCGGCGGCGGCCGCTCCCGGTGGCCGGCCCGCGGTGCTGCTCAGTGTGTTCGTCAATCCGCTCCAGTTCGGACCGGCCGAGGATTTCGCCCGGTATCCCCGCGATCTGGCCGCCGATGCCGCCCTGGGGGCGGCGGCCGGCGCCGATGCCCTCTTCGCCCCCTCCGTGGCGGAGCTGTTCCCCGCCGGCGAGGCGGAGCTCACCGCTGTGGTGCCCCCGGCCAGCCTGCGCCGGTCCCTGTGCGGCCCCGGACGCCCCGGCCATTTCGAAGGGGTCGCCACCGTCGTCTGTCGCCTGCTGGCCCTGGTGCGGCCCGATCGCCTCTTGCTGGGGGAGAAGGACTGGCAGCAGCTCACGATCCTGCGCCGCGTCGTCGCCGACCTCGCCCTGCCGGTGACGGTCCAGGGCTGCGCCACCGCGCGGGAGGCCGATGGGCTCGCCTGCAGTTCCCGCCATCGCTACCTCAGCGCCGTCGAGCGTGATCAGGCGGCGGCCCTGCCCGCAGCCTTGCAGGCGGCGCTGGCGCTCTGGCGGGGGGGCACCGGCAGCGCTTCCGTGCTGACCGCGGCGGTGAGCGGGGAGCTGGAGGCGGCGGGGCTCGGCGTGGAGTACGTCCAGCTCGTCCATCCCCTTACCCTGGCTCCGGTGTCCGGCGCCGCGGGCCTCTCCCTGCTGGCCGCCGCCGCCCGCTGCGGCAGCACCCGCCTGATCGACCACATCTTTCTGATGAACCGCCCGCCGATCGTCGCCATCGATGGCCCCGCCGGGGCGGGCAAGAGCACGGTCACCCGGGCCTTCGCCCGCCGCCTGGGCCTCGTCTACCTCGATACGGGCGCCATGTACCGCGCCCTGACCTGGTGGGTGCTGCACCGGGGTGTGGACCCGGCCGACGCTGACGCCATCGCCCCCCTGCTCGACGACCTCGATCTGCGGCTGGAGAGCGACGCGGCCGGGGAGCAGCGGGTCCGGGTCAACGGCCATGAGGTGAGCGAGGCGATCCGGGGCCCGGAGGTCACCGCCCAGGTCTCCAC
>NZ_JAYGHZ010000100.1:0-4199 GCF_034931285.1 Synechococcus sp. BA-120 BA3 | reverse complement strand
GGGCGGCACCGGCCAGCCTCCAGCGTCCCCCCGCGGAGCTGCGACTGGTCCCGGCCCCCCCTGGTGGACCAGCCCCGTCGCGGGCGGGCCTGCCCTGGGAGCTGGTGCGCTGGGGGCCCGTGATGGCCGGGCCGCTGGAGCTGGGCCCCCTGGTGGTGACCCGCCGTTCGGCCGAACTCGGCATCAACGGCGCCACCCTCCTGTTCACCGTTATCCACAGCGCCAACCTGCTGCTGCTCTCCACCCCCCCCGAGGAGCTGGTCTGGTCCATCGCCTGGTGGCTGGCCCCCCTGCGGGCCCTGGGCTGGCCGGTGGAGCGCCTGGGCTTCACCCTGCTCCTGTCCCTGCGCTTTCTGCCCCTGGTGCAGGAGGATCTCCAGAACCTGCTGCGCTCGATCGCCACCCGGGCGGTGAATCTGCGCCGCCTGGGCTGGAAGGCCAGTCTCGGCCTGGTGCTGGCGGTGGGGGAGCGGCTGCTGGCGAACGTGCTGCTGCGCTCCGAGCAGGGGGCCGAGGCCCTGATGGCGCGCGGCGGGATGTGGCTTCCCCCCGACCGCCTGCACCAGCCGGCCGCCACCCCCTCCGGGGCCAGCCTGGCGGCGGTGCTGGCCCTGGCGGCCCTGCTGGCGCTCCGCTGGAAAGTCGGTGCCCTTTAATGGCCGGAGCCTGCAGGGAGTCGTGAGCACGGAGCGCTATCTGAACCACCCGACGTTCGGGATGCTCTATCGGGTAGCGCCGGTGGCCGAGAGCCGCGATCTCTATGCCACGCTCTACGCCCAGCGGATCTTCTTCCTGGTCACCCTTCAGGAGCGCGGCGCCCATTTCGAGGTGATCCCCCTGATGGACGCCCGCCACTTCGCCGAGCAGAACCTGGCCCGCTGCCGGCGCGAGGGGCCCGAGGCCCAGGCCCGCTGGCGCCAGCTGTTCGACCAGACCTTCATCTGATGGCACCGGCGTCGCCCGCGGTGGCGGAGGCGTTCGGTTCCACCCTGGCGGAGCGGCTGGCGGCCCTCCAGGCGGCGTTGCCGCCCACCACCCGGTTGTTGGCGGTGTCGAAGGGCCATCCGGCCGAACGGGTGCGCCAGGCCGCGGCCCTGGGCCAGAGGAGCTTCGGGGAAAGCCGGCTGCAGGAGGCCGTCGCCAAGCAGGACGCCCTGGGCGACCTGCCGGACCTCGACTGGCACTTCATCGGCCGACTCCAGGCCAACAAGGCCCGCGCGGTGCTGCGCCGCTTCGGCACCATCCATTCCGTCGACAGCCTGGCCCTGGCCGAGCGGCTGCAGCGCATCGCCGCCGAAGAGGGCCTCGCCCCCGGGATCCTGCTGCAGGTGAAGTTCCGCCCCGACCCGGCCAAAACCGGCTTCGAGCCGGACGAGGTGCGGGCCCTGGCGGCCGACCTGGGGCGCCTGGCGCCCCTGCGCTGCCTCGGTCTGATGACCATCGCCCCCCTGGGCCTCACCCCCGGCGAGCGGCTGGCGCTGTTCCGGGACTGCCGTGGCCTGGCCGATGCCCTGGGGCTGCCGGACTGTTCGATGGGGATGAGTGGGGACTGGCGCGAAGCGGTGGCGGCCGGCAGCACCTGGGTGCGCCTCGGCAGTGTTCTGTTCGGAAGTCTCCCAATCCAGCCATGAAAGGGCGTTGGGATCTTGCCGGCTCGGATGTGGGACGCTATTCAAGGCCAAGCATCCTTCCCGAGGTCGACTCCGTGTCGTTGTTCTCCCGCCTGCGTGCCGTCGTCTCCGGTGACGACTATCTCGATGGCGACTTCGACGACGAACTTGACTACGACCCCGGTGACACCACCACCACCACGACCACCTCGACGGCCAGCAGAAACACCGGAGCCCTGGCGCTGAGCACCGATTTCTCCACCGACGATCCCTTTGCCGGCACCAACGTCATCGGCATGCCTGGGATCACCAGCGCCGTGGCCGAGGTGTGTCTGATGGAGCCGCGCAGCTTCGACGAGATGCCCCGTGCCATTCAGGCCCTCCGCGAGCGCAAGACCGTCATCCTCAACCTCACGATGATGGAGCCGGACCAGGCCCAGCGGGCCGTCGATTTCGTCGCTGGCGGCACCTTCGCCATCGACGGCCACCAGGAACGGGTGGGTGAGAGCATCTTCCTGTTCGCCCCCAGTTGCGTCACAGTCACCACCGCCGGCGGTGAGGAAGCCGCCTCCCCCACGGTGGTCTCCGGCCGCACCGGCCCCGTGGATGACCAGCAGGAGGCCGCCCCCAGCCCCGCCTGGGGCCGTTCGGATGCCATGGTCTGACACCCTCGGGGTGGTGGGCCTGGGCCGCATGGCCCGGGCCCTGCTGCTGCCGCTCATCGATTCCGGCCTGCTCGAGCGCTCCGCGGTCCGGGCGGCGGTGGCCAGCGAGGCCTCCGCCCGGCGGCTGAGCGACGAACTCGGGGTTCAGGTCTCCACCGATGCCGCCCCGGCCTGGGCGGCCCCGGTGGTGCTGCTGGCGGTGAAGCCCCAGCAGATCGAAGCGGTGGCCCCCGCGGCGGCCGAAGCCCTGGCAGAGGCCTTGGCGGCGGCCCCCTCCGGCGCCGAGCCGCTGCTGATCTCCGTGCTGGCGGGGGTCACCCTGGCGCGGCTGCAGGCCCTGTTCCCTGGGCGGGCCTGTGTGCGCGCCGTGCCCAACACCCCGGCCCTGGTGCGGGCGGGACTCACGGGGCTGAGCTGGGGCGAGGGCGTCGGCGAGGCCCAGCGTGAGCAGGTGCGCGGGTTGTTCGCCCAGGTGGGGGAGGTGCTGGATCTGCCGGAGCCCCAGCTCGATCCCTTCCTGGCCCTCACCTCCTCCGGTCCCGCCTTCCTGGCCCTGGTGGCCGAATCGATGGCCGACGGGGCGGTGGCGGGGGGGCTGCCCCGCCCGCTGGCCATGCACCTGGCCCACCGCACCATGGCGGGTACGGCGGCGTTGCTGCAGGGGCAGGAGCTCCACCCCGGCCAGCTCAAGGACATGGTGACCAGCCCCGCCGGCACCACCGCCGCCGGGCTGCGGCAGCTGGAGCGGGCGGGCCTGCGCTCGGCCCTGATTGAGGCGGTGCTGGCCGCAGCGGAGCGCAGCCGTCAGCTGGCCTGAACCCTGAGGGCGGGGCTGCGAGCCCGCCCGTTCAGCTGCGGCCGGCCCCCAGCTTCGGCTCGGTGCCGGCCACCAGCCGCTGCAGGTTGCTTCGGTGCCGCCAGAGCACCAGCGCTGTGGTGAGCAGGGCCAGGCTCAGGTAGGCCGGCCGCAGGCCGTCGGCGCCGAAGGAGCCCAGCATCAGCAGGGGCAGCGACAGGGCCGCCACCACGCTGGAGAGCGACACGATGCGGCTCAGGCTGAGCGTGGTGAGGAAGATGCCGAAACAGGCCAGTCCCACGGGCCAGGTCAGGCCCAGCAGCATCCCCAGTCCGGTGGCCACCGCCTTGCCCCCTTTCCAGCCCAGCCAGAGCGGCCAGATGTGGCCGGCCAGGGCCGCCA
Organism: Synechococcus sp. BA-120 BA3; assembly: GCF_034931285.1. Taxonomy (NCBI): domain Bacteria; kingdom Bacillati; phylum Cyanobacteriota; class Cyanophyceae; order Synechococcales; family Synechococcaceae; genus Synechococcus; species Synechococcus sp. BA-120 BA3. The sequence continues at coordinate 726 of NZ_JAYGHZ010000100.1, read as the reverse complement.
GGCCCGCCGCCACCACCCCCCAATCGCTGACGGCGCTGAAACCGAGGGGCTGGAGCACCGCCTTGGCCACCAGCACGGCGGCCGTTCCCTTGAGCACGTCGAGCAGGAACACCACCAGGGCTGGCCACTTACCCAGCACCCGCAGCACGTTGGTGGCGCCGGTGGAGCCGGAGCCTTCCTGGCGCAGATCAACGCCGGCGAGCCAGCGGCCCGCCAACCAGCCGAAGGGAATCGAGCCCAGCAGGTAGCCCGCCAGCAGCACGAGAAGTTCGGGGAGGAAGGGCATGGCAGCAGAGGTCGGAAGGGTCAGTAGAGATCGGCTTCGGCGTCGATCTCCCCGGGGCCGGCGGCGAAGGCCAGCCAGAGGGGGAACTGCAGGATCGGAATCTCGATCACCTGCTCGGCGGCGTCGATCACGATGAAGGGCAGCTCCCCCCGTTCCTCGAGACGGTCGGCCCGCTCGATCAGGGCATCGGGGCGCTCGAACAGCACGATGCCGCTGGCGGGGCCGAAATCGTCCCGGCTGAGCCCCAGGCAGTCCTGCAGCCCCCGTCGCCACTCGCCGAGGCGCTCCGGCTGGCTGGCCAGCACCAGCGTCTGGAAGCGCTCGCCGTAGAGCTCCCCCAGGATCGCGATCGCCGCCGCCGCCGCCAGGGCGTTGCGGCTGCGGCTGCCGCCGCTGGGCTGGGCGCCCCGGCCGCCCTGGGAAAGGAACCAGTCCTCCAG
>NZ_JAYGHZ010000099.1:0-4305 GCF_034931285.1 Synechococcus sp. BA-120 BA3 | reverse complement strand
GGGGGCAGCTGGGCCAGGGCCCCCGGCAGGACGATCAGCCCTGCCACCAGCCAGCTGTGGCACGCCATGGCCTCCCGTGCGCTGTGCTGGGCCGATGGTAAGGGCGGTGGCGGCGCCCATCCCAGGCAAGCCGGCTAACGGATTTGAACCGATGGCCTTCGCTTTACAAAAGCGCTGCTCTACCACTGAGCTAAGCCGGCATAGGCCTTGGGCCTGGTCCAGCCTATCCCCGGGCCAGGGCCCAGAGCAGCAGCTGGGTGCGACTGTGGCAGCCGGTCTTGGCCAGCAGATGGGAGACGTGACTCTCCACCGTGCGCGGGCTCAGCACCAGCTGGGCGGCGATGTGGCGGTTGCTGTCGCCCCGGCGCAGCAGATCGAGAACCCGCTGTTCCGCCGGGGTGATCGCCACTGGGAATGCTTCCGCCAAGGCCGGCCCTCGCTGCACTGCCTGCAGCGTTCCCGCCGGGCGTCGCCCTGGCTGCGCCGCCTCAGTCCGGATCGGCGGCGGAGGGGACCTCGGCCGGTTCGCCCGCCAGGGGAACGGCCAGCTCCTGCGGGGCGGGTTCGCCATCGGGCGCTTCGGCCATGCCGACCGCGGCGGCCGCCGCCACCAGGGCCGGCAGGGGCCGGGCCCGTTTGATCGGCAGATTGGCCACCAGGGCGGTGACCCGATCCTCGGTCTCCAGGCTCACGTCCCCTTCCTCCAGGTCGATCTCCACGTAGCGCTGCACCACTTCGAGGATCTCGCGGCGCATCTGCTCGAGCAGCTCGGGATTGAGATCGCTGCGGTCGTGGGCCAGCACCAGCTGCAACCGCTCCTTGGCCAGGGTCCCGCTGGGTTTCTGGCGCCCCAGCAACCGTTGGAGGAAATCGAACAGCGTCATGGTGCTCAGAAGAGACCGGTGGTCTTGCGGATCTTGTTCATCAGGCGGGCACGCAGGCCCCTGCGGGCCTTGGAGGGGTCCTCCAGGGGAACGTCCTCGCCCCGCAGGCGCCGGGCGATGTTCTGGTAGGCCTTCGCGGCGGGGGATCCGTTGCCGTTGAGGGTGAGCGGTTCCCCCCGGTTGGTGGACACGATCACCTGCTCGTCCTCCACCACCAGGCCCACCAGGGGCAGGGCCAGGATGTCGGTGACGTCATCGACGCCCAGCATCTCCTGGCTGGCCATCATGCGGGGCCGCACCCTGTTCAGCACCAGCTGCACCGGCGCCACGCCCCGGGTGTTGAGCAGGCCGATCACCCGGTCGGCATCCCGCACGGCCGACACTTCCGGGGTGGTGATCACGATCGCCTCGCGGGCCGCAGCGGCGGCGTTCTTGAAGCCGTCCTCGATCCCGGCCGGGCAGTCGATGAGAACGAAATCAGCCCGCTCCGCCACCATGGCGACGATGCGCTGCATGTCCTCGGGGGTGAGCCACTCGAGCATCCGGGGATTGCCGGCGGGCAGCAGGGAGAGATTCGGTTCCTGCTTGTGCTTCACCAGGGCCTGCTCCAGCCGGCAGGTTTCGGCCAGCACCTCCTGGGCCGTGTAGACGATGCGGTTTTCCAGGCCGAGCAGCAGATCGAGGTTGCGCAGGCCGAAATCGGCGTCGAGCACCACGGTGCGCTCCCCCAGCCGGGCCAGGGCAATCCCCAGGTTGGCGGTGAGGGTCGTCTTGCCGACGCCCCCCTTGCCGGAGCAGATGAGAATGATGCGGGCGGGTGCTGACGTCACGGCGTCCACGGGCGTCGGGGCAGGCTAATCCCACCCGGCGGAACGGCTGTGCCAAGGCCCTGAACTGCCGCTAGAAAGGCCCATCCCCTCCTCCTTGCGATGACCACTGCCCCCCACCGGCCCCAGCGGCTGCTGGTGATGCCCGACGACGGTGTGGATGCGGTGGTCGCGCTGATCGAGACCGCCAGCGAGCAGCTGCTCCTCAAGCAGTTCAAGCTGCAGTCGGTGGCGGTGGAGGAGGCCCTGCGGCGGGCCCGGGAGCGGGGGGTGGAGGTGCGGGTCATGCTCAACCCCCACACCTCCGGCGGCGACCGCTGGAACGATGAGGCCTTCGCCCGCCTCCAGGACTGGGGCATCGAGACCGCCTGGACCAGTGAGGCCTTCCCGGTGACCCACGAGAAATCGATGGTGGTCGACCGGCACACCGCCCTGGTGGCCACCTTCAACCTGGCCGACAAGTACTTCACCGAGACCCGCGACTACGGGGTGCTCACCTATAACCCGGACGTGGTGGCCCAGGTGACCGCCGGTTTCGAGGCCGACTGGCAGCGCGTCTTCTTCCAGCCCGATCTGGGGGTGGGGCTGGTGTGGAGCAGCGCCCACAGCCGCGGCCAGATGGCCCGCATCGTCGATGCCGCCACCCGCACCCTCTGGATCCAGCACCCCAAGTTCGTCGATGCGGTGATCCTGGAGCGGATCATCAGTGCCCGGGAGCGGGGGGTGAAGGTGCGGGTGCTGTGCGGCGGCAAGCACGGCATCAGCGACTGGGACATCTACGACACCTTCTCCTCGCTGCGGGTGATGCAGCGCTTCGGCGTCAAGGTGCGGCGCCAGCAGCGGCCCAAGCTGCACGCCAAGCTGATCCTGGTGGATGGGGCCTTCGCCCAGACGGGCTCGATGAACATCGACCGCAGTGCCTTCGATCTGCGCCGCGAACTGGGCATCGAGAGCGACGCCCCCGAGGTGGTGGCGCGGCTGCGCGAGATGTTCGAGATCGACTGGGAGAACGCCGAGAAGTACAACGCCCCCGATCCCCTCGACCCCAAATATCACGAGGAAGGGGAACTGCCTCCGGATCCCCATTTCGTCCATGACTGAGTCCCCCGCCCCCGCCCCGACGGCCGCTCCCCCCGGGCTGCGGCAGCTGTTCACGGGCATGCTGATGGTGGCCCTGTCCGCCTTCGGCGGCGGCCTCTCGGCCTGGAGCCAGCGGATCATCGTCGAGCAGCGCCGCTGGATGAGCAACGAGGAGTTCCTCACCGGGCTCACCGTGGCCCGGCTCTTCCCCGGCCCCAACCAGATCAACATGGCCGTCTACGTCGGCACCTTCTTCCAAGGCCTGCCCGGGGCCCTGGCGGCCCTGGCGGGGATGCTGCTGGTGCCCTTCACCCTGCTGATGGCGGTCGGCCTGCTGTACTTCCAGTTCCACACCCTGCCCGCCCTCGACCGGGTGCTGGCGGGGGTGGTGGCGGCGGCGGCGGGGATGGCCCTGTCGATGGGCTTCAAGATCCTCGATGAGTACGGGAAGGATCCGGTGGCCCTGCTGCTGGCGGCGGTCACCTTCGTGCTGATGACGTTCTTCCACGTCCGGCTGGTGCCGCTGGTGCTGGTGGCCGGCCCCCTGGCGATGGCCTGGTACTGGCCGCGACGGTCCCAGCCCGGGCCCCCGGCCGGGGAGCCACGCTGATGCCGCCCCTGCTGCTGACGGCCGCCGCCGAGGCAACCAGCTGCGCTCCCATGCGGCTGAACGATCTCGGCCACCTGCTGCAGGTGATGGGCACCTTTCTCGGCCTGTCGCTGTTCTCCCTGGGGGGCGGCAACACCCTGCTGGCCGAGTACCACCACCTCAGCGTCGTCCAGTACTGCTGGCTGAGGCCCTCCCAGTTCGCCGACCTCTACGCCCTGGCCGAAGCGGCCCCCGGCCCCAGTTCGATGATCGTGGGGCTGCTGGGCATGGGGGCCGGCTGGCCCGAGGGGCCCGGCTGGGCCCTGCTGAGTGCCTATGGCGCCGAGATCGCCATCCTGCTGCCCTCCACCCTGTTGATGGTGGTGGCCTGCCTGAGCTGGAACCGGCTGCGGGACTCCCCCTGGCGGGTGGCCTTCGAGCGGGGCCTGGGCCCCATCACCCTGGGCATCCTGTTCGCTGTTGGGGTCAAGATCCTCCAGACCGCCGACACCAACGCCCCCGGGGTGGTGGTGTCCCTGCTGGTGTGCGTGCTGATGTTGCGCACCCGGATCTCGCCGCTCTGGTTCATGGCGGTGGCCGGCGGGCTCGGGGCCTTCGGCCTGATCAACCGCTGATCTCCACTCAGCCGCTGAAGTCAGGCGATGCCGGATCGATGCGGATCTCCCCGTCCACCAGCCGGGCCTGCTCGGCCAGCCCGGGGGGCGGCAGACCCTCGGGGCCCCGGGCCACCACATCGGCGATGCGCAGCTGCAGGGGCCGCAGCTGCAGGGCCACGATGCGGGCCCCCCGATCCCCGCCGACGCCGGCATGGGCCACGCCCCGCAGCCGCCCCCACACCAGGACGTTGGCGGCGGCGCTGATCCGGGCGCCGGGGTTCACATCCCCCAGTAGCAGCACCGAACCC